>NZ_JANGFQ010000178.1:0-2770 GCF_024707025.1 Candidatus Culexarchaeum yellowstonense | reverse complement strand
CAACTCCTACATTGGGATAGGGATATTGGGAGGAGGAAGGTTGAATCTGCACGTGAAAAACTCCGAGAGATAAATCCAACTGTGAATGTTGAAGTATATGATGAGGTAATAACTGACGATAACGCTTCAACCTTAGTGAATGGTGTGGATGCAGTTGTAGATGCCCTAGACAACTACGCTGCCAGATACGCACTAAACAAAGCTTGCATAGAGAAGAGGATCCCATTCTTCCATGGAGCAGTCCATGGACTATGGGGGCAAGCAACAACCATAATACCTGGAGAAACCGCCTGCCTAAGATGCATAATTCCAGCAGCACCGCAACAAAGAGAAGTATTCCCCATCCTAGGACCCGTAGCTGGAACAATAGGGACAATTCAAGCAACAGAAGTCATCAAGTACCTAGTTGGAATAGGTAAACTATTAAAGAATAAACTTCTAATCTACGATGGATCATCAATGGAATTCCAAACCATAGAATTAAGGAGAAACCCAACATGCCCAGACTGCCAAACATTTCCCATAAACAAGCAACAATAACCCTATAAAACTCATACACTTCAATCATCATGGCACAATATTACCAGTCGAGAAAGAGCTCAACGCCTTCTTCACAACTAGAATAATAATTTAAGGCCATTATTTGACCCGAAAACTCATTAACAATAAAAAGGAAATGAAGGGAAAAAATAAAAATTATTTTTAATTGTTTGTTTTCACTTCACCCTTAACTCCATTAATATGTCGTCTACAAGCATCTTCCTATCAGCTTGCCAAACACCATCCTTGAATGTCTCTCCATAGAACCAGTATCTCATGCTCGTCCTATAATCTGCCCACATGAGCTTCACATCATCCACATTCCTCTGCAATATATCACCAAGATACGAGACTCCTAATGGTGGTAGAAGTGTTACCAGTGTGAATCCCTCCTGTGTGGGCATAAATGTCAATGGAAATGGCAGCTTCTTAAATGCCATTGCAAATCTAGCTGTAGTAGCAACTGGACATCTACACCTAAATATGAATTGATTAAATAGGTTTGAAGCTTTCGAATATATCAATACTCTGAATCCCTCAATAATTCCACTATCGAGGTATAGCTTCATCCGCCTACTAATCTGATACTCTGGAATCTTAAGTTTCTCACTTAAATCCTTAAACTTAGCTCTAGCATTTATACTAAGCTCTCTGAGTAAAGCCATATCAGTTTTATCCAATTTATGTAGTATTGATGGTGGATACGCTTCTAATTCGCTCGGTCCCTTCAAAGACTCCAAATACCTACCCCACTCATCCCAATTAAACGTCCACTCATCCCTCTTCACATCATAATACGTGAAGTCAGGCTCTTTCCAAACCCATTTAGCTATCGAAGTGAGATAAGTGTAATCGTCAATTAAACCCAATTCACGTAACCTATCGAAAAGCTCTAACAAATATCTTAAGCTATTCCTCGGCATCATAAATATGCTCATCAAACCATTACATGCTCCAAGACATCTCACTCTAAATCTGGTATAAGGATGTAAATCACAAAGCTTTTCTATCATTGGCAAATTTTTAAACTTCGTGTTTATAAATAATAGTATTGGTTCAAGCTCTAATGTTGATGGACATATTTGTGCCGAAACTGCAATCAATACTTTTTCATCAATCAATCGTTGTAATCTTTTTGATAATGTCTTCACGTTAACTCCAGTTTCCTTACTTATCTCCGTTATTGTCGCTAAAGGGTTCTTTCCTATAGCCGTAAGTATCTTGTAATCTATTTCGTCAAGTTCTTGCATATCAATTCATCTCTCTAAGCTCTTGTATGCTCTAATAGGTTCTGGTAGCCTTAGGTTCTCTATGGAAGTCCTGGCGTCCCACCAGGCGGATCAAGTATTATCTCAATTATCCCATTATTTATACTTATTGTAACATGAATTTTTCCATCAACTTTTACCATTGATATTACTAGATCTACTTTACCTTTTTCTACATCAACAGTTTTATCTTCTTCTGCTAAGGTTGGTGTAGCTAATGCTGCAGTCAGTATTAGTGTTAGTATTGTTAAGCTTAATAGTATTAGGGCCTTTCTTTCAAGGATTCCAGTTTTCTGCATATTCATCGCTTAAATTTATGTCCAATTTACATATAAATTTTACTATTTTATTGACTTCTCCTGCAAAATTACTCCAAATTCTTAAGCATATAATGTATTCTTGTTGTTTATATCATGCTATTTTCTCTCTTTTTCAATATATATCTGGATATTAATTTGCATATATATGCAATTTTTTAGTAAGATTTATATAATTGTTTACCATATTTTTGCATGTGAGCCTTAAAATTTTCAGCATCCCCTACTCTATTAGTGTACTTTCAACAGTATCTCTTATCATATTCTCCCTTATGGGTTGGGTTAATTCCATAGTTTATACATATCGTTTTGGTGGTGTTGGCTCTTTAAGTGTTCAGCTCGTAAACTCCACATATGACTCGTCAAGCAACACTAGCACATTCACATTTAAGATAGTTAATGATGGTGTTGAAGCCCTCAAGCTCATGGACATAAATGTTAATGGTTTATCGGTTAAAAGTATTAGTGGGGTTAAGGTTTTTAGGTGCTCAAGTTTTGAGTATGATTTAGGTATAAACCCAAGCTACACAACTCCAAATGATTTCACAACAATAATTCTTGGGAAATCCACAATCTACATAATCATATGTATGCAGGGAGCTAAAAATGGCATGGAATTCACATTCACACTATCCAAACTAAACT
>NZ_JANGFQ010000128.1:0-2775 GCF_024707025.1 Candidatus Culexarchaeum yellowstonense | reverse complement strand
TTTGGTGGTAGGTTTTTGTATGAGGTTTTTATGCGTAGTGTTTTGGGGAAGAGGGATGTTTATGCTTTGAATGGTGTTTCCTTTAGGGTTGGTGTGGGTGAGTTTGTTTGTCTCCTCGGCCCTAACGGTTCTGGGAAGACTACTCTCATTAAGGTTTTGGCTGGTATTATTCCTCCGAGTGGTGGGAGGGTTGAGGTTTTGGGTTTTGATGTTGTGAGGGAGAGGGGGGAGGTTGTTAGGCGGGTTACCTATATTCCCTCGTTGATTGGTGTTGGTGCGTGGGCTCAGCCTAGGTTGACTGTGAGGCAGAATCTCCGTATAATGGCTAGGCTTTTCAATTACTCTTTTGAGGAGGTTTTGGATGTGGCTGGTAGGCTTGGTTTGGGTGAGGTTTTGGATAGGCCTTTCGGCTCCCTCTCCACTGGTCAGCAGGCTAGGGTGGGTTTGTCTCTTGGTATACTTAGGAGGACTCCAGTTTACTTGTTGGATGAGCCTACCATGGGTTTAAGTCCTGAGGCTGCTAGGTTGGTTCGGGGGCATCTCCTCAAATTGAATAGGGAGTTTAATGTGACAGTTCTCTATGCTACTCATCATCCTCTGGAGGCTCAGGAGGTGGCTGGTAGGGTTATCATTTTGGATCGTGGTAGGGTTGTCGCTGATGGTAAGCCTGAAGAGCTTATTAGGAGTAGTGGTGTGGGGGAGTCTATAGCTGTGGAGGTTTATGGCGTCTACTTCGATTTAAACAAGGTGTTGGGGAGGTTTGAAGCCAATTACGTTAACGTTCGCCCCATGAGGTTGGAGGTTGGCGAGTATGAGGTTGTTTTGGGTGTTAGGGATAGTGATGTGGTTCTCCCCAAACTTCTCAGTGAACTTATATCTATGGGGGCTAAGGTTAGTAGGGTGAGGGTGAGGAAGGCTAACCTTGAGGATGCATTCCTCTATTATGTGGGTGGTGGATGTGCCTAGACTTCAGGGTTTACGTGAGAGGGTTAAGGTGAATTTGAGGCATATCCTCACATTCTATTATGAGGAGGCTTCAAGGGTGGCTGTTTGGTGGCTTTGGAGCATCCCCTTCCAAATCCTCCAGATAATCTTCTCACTCCTACTATACAAGTATTATGCATTGGCTTTCGGCGGCTTCAGCCCACTTTATGGTGGCAACTTCATGGCCTTCATAATTTCAGGTTTAATGATAAACACCTATATGGATGCCTCCCTGGAAGTTTATTATCAGTCTATTGCAGCCCTATATCATGGTAGAATGGGAGTTGGAGGTGTACATTTGTCTAGGAGGGATTACCTGCAGTTGGCTGGTATATCCCCATACACCTTCATCTTCGCTAGGACGAGTTGGAGGTATCTTATGGAGACAATCATGTTCACCCTATACTTCCTCATTGGAGTACTCTTCTTCAACTTCCAAGCCTCCATGGAGGCGGATCCAAGCCTAGTAATCTGCATAATCCTACTCAGCATAGCTGCATGTAGCGGTATAGGTTTAATTTCAGCTTCAATGTACTGGCTTATTGGCGCCTATAGGGGCACTGAGCCCATCGCATGGTTTACGAGGCTACTAGTCCCCCTCACTGCTGGAATATATATTCCAAGGGAAATCCTCCCAAGGGAACTTGCATTTCTGGGAAGCCTACTACCCCAAACCTACGCTGCAGACGCCATAAGGAGAACACTACTTATGGGGGCAGCCCTCAACGATGTCAAAGGCGACATAATCACACTAGCCATCCAAGCATCCATACTAATACCCATTGGAATAATAGCCCTCAAATACTCCCTTACATTGGAGAGGAGGAGGGCAACCATGTACTAAATAAATGCGAGCCAAAAATTGGTAAGTCTTATGTGGTGGTAGATGACATAGTATTTTTGGAGTGTCCACATGTCCATTAGAAGTATGCTCAAAGTTGCAGGTGCATATCTAGATGCCAAGTTTAGGGGTAGCGTTCGCCCGCTTGCCGCATACTATAATGTCACATTCCAATGCAACCTTAGGTGTAGCTTCTGCAGTAATTGGCGTGTGAGGGTGAGTGAGTTGGGTGGGGGGGAAGCTTTGAGGGCTGTGAAAATCATATGTGAGTATGGTGTGCCTGCATTGGGCTTCAGTGGCGGTGAACCCCTATTGAGGCGTGACATTTACCGTCTCGCCACGCTCGCCAAGGATTACGGCTTAGCCACATCCATAAACACCAATGGCACACTTGTGGATGAGTGGACTGCCAAGAAGCTTGCCAAAACCTTTGATTACGTGATTGTCTCCATTGACGGCTTCCAAGCTACCCATGACTCTATGCGCGGTGTAACTGGAACGCAAGTTAAAGCCGTGAAGGCTGTTGAACATTTAAGCCGTGCCGGAGCAAATGTGGGTGTGAACACGGTTATCCATCCAGCTAATCTAAGTGAAATCCCCCGCCTCTGGCTTAGCCTATCCAGCTACGTCAAGTATTATTCCACGCAGCCTGTTAATCCGCCGCCAATTGGGCTTGAAGTTGATGGTGTACGTCGTCTCGTAAGTGTTCTCGTTCAGCTTTGGAGGAGGCGCCTCCTAGCCCTAGACGTTCCTGAACTATACATGTATGGGATACCATTGTATGTGGCTGGGGTTGCCCCAAAAATCTGCGATGCAGGAAAACTATACTTCGCCCTCCAACCCGATGGCGAAATCATCCCATGCAGCCCAGGCCCAGACATGACTCCAGCCAGCCTAGGCAACATTCTGGAAGTCCCGCTGAGTGAAGCCTTAAATGGGGAGGCGAACCC
>NZ_JANGFQ010000134.1:0-2776 GCF_024707025.1 Candidatus Culexarchaeum yellowstonense | reverse complement strand
TCTATATGTTGTTTGTAATTGAAGGGTTTCCCAATGTCATGTAGGAGGGATGCTAACCTTAATACTGCAATTTTATTTCTATCAAGCTTTTTGTTGATGGCTAAACTCCACGCTATTGCAGATGTGAGTAGGAGGTGTGGTATTAAGCCTGAAGTGTTGAATCCAGGTCTTGTATCAGATGGGAATATGAACCACGACTTCTCAATATCTTTACAAAGTTTTTCATCGGCTAGAATATTTGTTAATTTTTGGATGATATCTAAGTACTCTTCCTTTCTTTCATATATTCCTTTAATAAATTCTGCAGGATTTTCCTGCAATGGTTCTCTATCCTTATGTGATATTGGCACCAAGTGGACTCTGCACAGCATGTATATCTTTAAGGGGCTTAAAATTGCTGATGGAAATAATTCCTTCAGTAATGGGATTTTGAAGTATAGTGAGATTAAGTCTCCAATTAATTCGAGTTTTCTAACTTCATCATATGACTTAACAATTTCAATTTCCAGTATACTTTGTAGAAACTCTCTAAGCTTTTTGAGCACATCTTTATATGTTTCCACATCTTCAGATTTCACGCGCCTATAATCAATTATTCCTGCATCGTCTCTATATGGGACTACATATGATTTGAATATTGGGTATAGTTCTTCAAATTTGAGTTCTTCAAAGCTTCTCAAGAATCCCCACCTCATCAACTATTCTAAGTTCATTTTGGAAGTGTTTGAGTGATAGATTTGCAAGCTCCTTGCATATGGTGTTGAGTTTTTCACCTTCAATGGAGCTTCCTGGATTAATCGTTAAATTACCAATGGTCAGTTTATCTGAAAATTTGCTTAAGCTTATCTTGTTAATCTTGTATTTAACTCTACCAAACTTCTTATTATCCATTAATCCCCTATACTTGAATCTCCCTAGAATAACGCTTCTACCCGTACTGCCATTCACTATTCCCATTCCAAGTAAGAGTAAGCCTAGCTCATAATCCTTCAAATTCATGAAGCTTATTTCACCACTAAATTCTGATCCTTGAGGTGCAGCGTAAACCTTCATTCCATATGGGAGATCTAAAGCTTCAAGTTTAACGTTTAAGCCTATGAAGTCGCTGAACTCTATTAAGCTTTTCAAACCCGCAGTTCCAAATAGGTCGCATATTAAACATACATTGTCCATTTTCGTGTAGTCGCATGGGAAACCTCTATCCTCAAGTATAGTTTCACCCCAAACCCTTTGATGCCTCCAACCACTCTCACCCTCCCCCGCAAGCTTCGTTAATCGTGAAGCTTTGAGGAAGCATGATCTAACATTACCATTAAATCCATGGAAACTGAGCTCCAATCTAGCCCTCACATTACCCTTAACTGAAGAACCAGGTATCACAGTCCCCATAGTTGTAGATGTAAATTCACTATAACCAATCTTCAACTGTAATTCTTTAAGTACACTTACATCTATCCGCTTCCTCCTTGCATAAATTTCCTTCAACTTCTTCAAATCAACCTCGAATTTCTCCCTACCAGAACCCACATGTAGATATGAGTTGTCAGCTATTATGCTTACATACATTGAACCGCATAAATCCTTGTACGTATCCCTCTGCCTAGGCTTGCTTCTCAGAACGTTTAATCTTATCTGTTGCATTACGCCACACCTCTTCAAGTCTATCAATTAAAGCCCAAGCCTTATCATCTTGGAAGCATAATTGTCCATCCTTCAATTCAGCTAAATCGGATACATCAACACTCTCGTCAACATTAACTTCCAATGATGGTAAAACCTTCCCCTCCCCCTTTAAAGTGTAATCCTTTATGGATATGTTTAAATTGCGTATCTTAACAAGCCCATAACCTCTAGATGTGAATCCACCTATCCTAACTTCACCATTATCGATCATACGAAGTATCGAACCAAGCAATCCAAGAGCATAGTTCGGTAGATTTGAACATCTAATTTCAAACTTGAATCTACATCCAGGCTCAACATACTCAACTTCATACAATGCACCTCCAACAACAGCTCCAGTCCTCCTATCAATAGCAATCCCAGTCCTAGAACCAAACTTAAATGGTAGAATTCTACCCTCATCATCTATTGGATAAGCATCTGAAAATGAAACCTTACTCCTATAACCCATCGAGCCAAACATCTTACATAGGATGCATGTATTCCCAAAGAATTCCTCCATGGCATCTGAAGATTTCCCATCCCTCATAAGCCTCTCTATAAGATTTCTAAGGATATACTCCCCTTCATACCCCTCCCTCTTACAAGTTACCCTCTTAATCTCAACACAACTCTCCTTGGAAAGACCGCTACATACCTTTAAACCGTATGAAGATGCTATTCTCCCTGCATGGCTTCTAAATAAACCCTTTAAGCTTGACCCGGGTATGTATGGAATATCATATTCACCATATTTTACTCTGATTACTGCTAAGTCAACTCTTGATCCTAATGGGGGTTCTCTACCAACGCCAATTCTCAGTGGACTGACATTCTCCATGTAACCTTTGAGGGTGGCTTCTCTAAGAATTGTTGATGAGGAAGTCCATAGAGTTAAACTCATTTAACTTCACCTTCACCAACTATTTTCAGAAGTCCATCTTGAAGTTCATATCTACGCCATTTAGCTTCCTCCAATCTTACAAGTCCACAACCAACAGATTTCCTTGCACCAATGTTTAAGCCAATGCCCGTTAATGTTTGGAATAGATTTTTGAGCAATTTAACTCTATCATCGTTTGTAGGCTTTTCTGGGTATAAGTCAATGTTTATT
>NZ_JANGFQ010000174.1:0-2795 GCF_024707025.1 Candidatus Culexarchaeum yellowstonense | reverse complement strand
TTTTCAGGAAGTTTTCGAAGTCAATTTTAGCGGTGGATCCATCGTCAAAGTGGATCGTGCAAACTCTCCCACCTTTTGAAAGTTCATATTTTACTGCCTTCCTCATTCCACATCACCTCATAAATCATTTATTCTTCGAGTTTTATTCCATAGGTGCACTCGAGATCGAGTGTGGGTATTCTGAGTTCCCTTGCCTTCAGTCGAATGAAATCTCTTCCGAATGGGATCTCTATCACAGCATCTTCATCGACAAGATATAGTTGCTCTATATATACAACGTCTTCGCCAATCATCCCTTTGGGAATCTCAAGTAATAGCTTTGCATCTTCTGGAAGCTTTACATTGCTAACTATTCTCTTCCCCTCCTTCACGTAGACCCCTCTACTTACGACACATTTCCTCCCCTTCCCAGCTTCAGGTCCGGGGGAGGCGGACCTTTTCATGGGGGCTGGGAACCCCATATTGGTGTGGTTCTGCATTTTTCCACACACCAATAAATAAATACATAAACAAATATTTAAACTTTTTGCCAACATGAAAAACCTTTATATAATACCTTAATGTAATATCAATATGATGTGCCATGTTAAAAGGAATTGGAAAAATAATTTGGACTAGAAGTAGGAGGAGCTACTACATCCTTGTTCCTGAGGAAGTTGCAATGGATAGTTCATTCCCATTCAAACGTGGAGAAAGAGTGCTAATAGAAGTTGACGTGGAAAATAAGGCTCTAATCATAAGGAGGGGGGAATGAACTTGATTTACATTCACTGCAACTTTTGGAGACCTGAAAAGGGGTATATTGGAGATAATAGGGGATGCTGGAACTGCTACTACAGGTTCATAAGCATATGCATGCTTCCACTTCTACATAAGATTGGGGAAGTTGAAGTAAGGTTTGGGGATAAGGTGATTAGGAAAGTTGCTTTGAGGTGAAGAAGAATTGAGCATGCATCTTCCACTTATACCAGCAGTAATAAAGCCGACAGTTATGCCGAGGGAGGAAGTTTATGGTGCTAGGTCATTGAAGGATGTGACTGATGAGTTCAAGGTTATAGGCATGGATGTTCACAGTGTACCTGGACCTGTAATCATGAAATTGCAGCATATTCCTTGTGGAACCCTAACTTATGTTGCATTACATGTAGATGCATTCTTCAATTCATGTGGAAAGGGTTATCAAATTGCAAGCATAATTCCACTAAAGATCGTGGAGGAGATTGAAGGATGATAGAGGTTAAAGATATTGCTCTACTGATATTTCTGTTCTGTTTAGGTGGTTTATTGGGGACTATTATAGGGATAAAACTGTTTGATTACATTGATTATAGAGTTAGGAGGGATTGAGGAGGGGATGAAAGGTGGAAATGATGTTTCCAGCCATATTATTTGCAATTGTAATAATTTTATCTGTATTAAAGCTCATCGATCCATATCAAGCATTCCTATGGGGCTTCCTAGCATTGGCATTAATTGAAATATACGTTGAAATAGAGGAGATAAAGGCGAGGTTGGAGGCTGAGGAGAAGTGAAGGTTTGGATGGATTTAATGCATTTTATGGGTGGATACAAGCCTCATCCAAAAATCGATAAACCATTAAGCATAGTTGAAGCCATTGAGGCAATTGAAAGGGAGAAATGCAGTCCAAGAATGAAAAATGCACTTTTAGAAGCACTCTTAAACAATGAACTTCAAGTTTGGCTTTGCTGGGATGGAAGGGTTAGATATCAGTATGTTGGAGGTTGAACTTTATGGTTTCAAGTGAAACGATAATTAAACTCGTCACAATAGGTGCAATTCTACTGAACATTACATGCATGATAACAATGTGGGGGGTTGCAAGAGACATATACGATCACAACATGCTTAGAGGAATATGCATCATACTATTAATCTTCATAATAATATTCGCAGATCTAGCTGCACTGCTAATTAGAAACGTTGAAAGGATAATAATGAAAGCTTTGGGGGAGGAATAAGTTGAAGAAATTTAAATACACGATCAAAGATAAAACTGAACTTTTAAAGCTTAAACCAGAAGTTTGGCGTGGAATAAAACGTTTCAGAATGCACATTATACATCCAAATGCATTGAAACTCGACTTCCTATTACATTTGCCAAGCCATAGGCTTAGGTCCGCAACATGGAGCTTCATCACATTTCTAAATGCAATAATGCTCAAGAAGAGGATCCTAGTTGAATTCGAAATATGAATTTGGAAAGATACCATGCCATAACTGTGGTGGAATGATGATTCCAGAAGTGCATGTGATCGTGGATTACGTTGTTGAAGTCCGCTGGACCTGTAACAAGTGTGGAGCAGTTAGGGGTGGAGATAGAAGGACCATTGATAAATGGCTGAACATATTCGTAAAGATGGGATTAGTGAAGCCCATAACATCAGCCACATGGGAAATCATATAAACAGTGAATGTGGGGAGGTCCCCCACCATGGGGGTTGAGTTTAGGTCCTCTAAACGGTAAAATTAAAGGTATACCAAAATGGGAGATGTTTGGTATGGTTGAAGAGTTCAAGAGTAGACTTGAGGATTACATACCTGCAGTGGAACTCAACTTTCCAAGCACACCTGCATTCGGCAAATATAAGCCATTCCTCGATCATGCAGTAGCCCATCCAGCTAAAGCCAACACTAAGCTACTTGAATACCTAATCCTGAATTACACTAAGCCTGGAGACGTAATATTGGATCCCATGGCTGGGTCCGGTAGCACTGGAGTTGTAGCAGCCTTGCATGGTAGAAATGCAATTCAGATAGACATAGAAAGGAAGTT
>NZ_JANGFQ010000161.1:0-2807 GCF_024707025.1 Candidatus Culexarchaeum yellowstonense | reverse complement strand
CAACTGCTTTTTGAAGCTCCTTTAAACCATCCTTTATTTCCATTGCATATGATATTCTTGACATTAAATCTTCTCCATAAACCAATTGTTTATTGAATTCCGATTCAGTTGCAAGGATGTTTCCATTGATCATATCAATTATTGATGCAACTATCTTTGTGGTTCCAACGTCTACAGCTAAACCATAGAATTTCTCAACCTTCTTTGCAAATTCGATTTTAACTATCTCTTTAAGGTATGAGTTTACGATTAGAGTTGCATTATCCTCCAATATTTTATCAAATAATTCCTCGAAGCTCCATTTCTCTTCGCAAGCTACCTTATATTCGCTTAATATCTTCTTTAATTCATGTATATTTCCCTTGCTTATAATTATTTTATGCGTGTATGGTTTTACTTCAACACTTTCACTCATGAAGTCTGCTAGGAGTTTCGCTTTACCCATTATGCTTTCATGTGGTATTGTTATCTCAATATCCTCTATGATCTTTGCTTGGCATGCGAGTACATATCCCTTGGATAGCTCCTCCACTGATATTACTTCTTTATCCCTAACCCTATGTTCAACCTTACCCCTCCTCACTATAACTTTACATTTACCACAGAATCCCTTACCACCACATACACTCCTAATCCCTATCCCCTTCTCTCTTAGCGCTTCAAGTATTGTTGAACCCTTCTTAACGTGGAATTCTAGGTTGTATTGTGGGATTGATATTCTAGCGTGTTCTCCCCCTTCATAATCCATTAGTCATCATCCTTCTAATATCTCCTTAATCT
Source organism: Candidatus Culexarchaeum yellowstonense (assembly GCF_024707025.1). Taxonomy (NCBI): domain Archaea; kingdom Thermoproteati; phylum Candidatus Culexarchaeota; class Candidatus Culexarchaeia; order Candidatus Culexarchaeles; family Candidatus Culexarchaeaceae; genus Candidatus Culexarchaeum; species Candidatus Culexarchaeum yellowstonense. Next base: position 2,027 of record NZ_JANGFQ010000161.1, on the reverse strand, counting down.
TCTCTGGAGTCCATATCTTCTTTATAAATGATGGTATTTCACTTGAATCCATTGGTCCAACTACAACCTTCCATTTAGTTGCTTCTTCTATATCCCCTGAAACTCTGGCAGCTTTCCCCGGTATTATTAGTATTTTATTTTTAACCTTTCCTTCAAGACCGCTTTCCTTGATTACCTCTAAAACTTTGTCTCCAATGAACTTCTTAGCAGCTACAGAGACATCTACGGCTAACCCTTCGGTATCTATAACTATTAACCATGCATTTAAGCCACCTTTCTGTATATCGTTTGAAACTATACTGTATGTTAAAGCGTAATTGCTTGTTATGAATACTGGTGAATTTTCATCTGGATTTCCAATGGCTCTAAGACCCTTCTCAACTGCCACTGGCTTCCTTGGATCTGTGTATATCTGGAATCTCCACATGACTAGTGGTAGTAGAGTCCACCCTTCGAGGGAATGCATTATTATGGCATCTGCATATCTGGTCATCATTATTGTGGATAGGATTGTTTCCCACATCATTGTTTGAACGGGGTCTTCATGTGGCTTCGTCCATATGGATATTGGCGTTCCTACTAATGGGTATGATGCATACTTATAACCTTCGTTCATAGCCTTATACCTTAATTGTGTATATGCCTTTATCGTGTATGATAATCCGCCAATGCCGGTGAAGCATCCTGGATCTAAAGCTACATCTTCTATGCCAACATCTTCCGTTAATGTTTTTGCTAGGGATATTAGTGTATCTAGGTCTCCTGGACTGGCTATCGTTAATGCTGAATTGTATGTTTTGGCAAGATCAGCCATTTCCCTCCAATTATCCTTCGTTGCAGCATAAATTAGTGGTTTATATCTCCCATTTAATACTGAGAGTCCTGCCTCTATTATCCTTGGATCTTGTGAGCATAGGATTAATGGTAGCGTGCAGTTTTCAATTACCGTTTGTGTGGCTTTCATGTATTGTTTTGGATCTTTTGATGTTGATCTTAGGGCAACTAAATCAAGTTTCAGTTTACGACCTACATATTCATATGAAAAGTTTTCAATAGTCTTTAAGCGTTTTATTAGCGTATCTTTATCCATAGAGTCATCGACATCTATGGCTATGGCTGTTGGATTCATATATTTGAGTTCATGTCTATATAGCACGTACTCTCCGCCTATCTTAACTGTCCGCTGTGGGGATTTCAATGCAATTTCCCTTACTGGTGGTGCCACTAAAGCTTTTATCTTCTGGTAATTTTCCCTATACCCTTCTTCAAGTAGTGGTGTGCATTGGTCAAGGTCTGCTTCAAAATTTATAAGTTTAACTGCGAATGCCATGCAATTTGCTTCTCCACACTTCCCACAATTGGTTTTTGGGAGCATCTTGTATAATTCTATTGGGTTTGGTGCTTTCCACGGCATATCATATCACCGGTAATTTTGATGATAACCATTTCATGGAGTCTTCCAATTGTGGTTTGGGTTGGGAGAACATGCTCTCCCTCAACTCCATTAGGGTTTTCATTGTTGTTGGGTGTAGCATCATGAAGTAGTCAGCTCCTGCTAGGAGGCATATTATGCATGTCAGAGTCTCCCATAATGGCCCCCTAATCTCCTTTGGACCCCAATATGGATCCATCGTTATCCATGCTTCCCTAGCACCCCAAGCATTTGAAGCTCCAACATTGAATGGATGTTGAAGTTCAGTGTCTCCAATTAAAGCTGCCAATCTAGCTCTCTCCATGGCTGTAAATCCATATTCAGTTCCATAACCTATACCTCCAATGTTCAAATCCAGTATTATCCTGTCCTTCTGGATCCAATCGTAAACCTTCCTATTTATTTCCCTAGCTTTATCTAGATCCATTGGTGAGAAGTCTATTACCACGGTATCCTTCTTCGATATATGTTTACATATGTCTTCAAGTTTCATATCCAAATTCAAACTATTCAATACCACCCTCTCCCCCTCAGTTACATCTGAAATCTTCTTGAATACTTCAACATCTTTTACTGGGTTTCCGCTTCCACCAAC
>NZ_JANGFQ010000190.1:0-2817 GCF_024707025.1 Candidatus Culexarchaeum yellowstonense | reverse complement strand
GCTAGATATGTTGGGGCTTCAACAAATACTATGTCTCCAGGGTTGAGTAGAATTCTAGCCCATAGATCCAATCCTTGCTGGCTTCCAGTCAGTATTACTAGTTCCTCTACCCCCTTAACTTTTATGCCATTTTTATTCATGAACTTCATGACTTCCTCTAGTAATACATTGTTCCCCCTTGTTGGGCCATATATGAGTGCTTCCTCACCATACTCCAATATAATCCTTCTCGCAATTTCTGCAAGTTCTTCTTTTGGTATGTTTTTTGGGTCTGGAATTCCCCCTCCAAAGCTAATTATATCCTTTTGTGTAGCCCATTTTAGTAGCCTTCTTATTTCTGATGGTTTTAGGTATCCGGATGTTTTTGAGAATAGTTTTTCATACTTCACCCTATACCACCATATGTATATTTCAATGCCCTCTATAATGCTCAATGTTTATAAAGGTTTTTACTTTGCACTTCTATGGCATCATGTTTTTATGGTGGGTTAATGTCTAAATTTAATTGTATGATGGCTAGGGATGTTTTGAAGTATTATTCGGATGGGAGAGTTGTAGGTGAGATTCTGGATTATTGTAGGATGCGTTGGGTTGCTGCTGAAGCTAAGAGTTCTGGTGATAAGCGCATATTCTTTAGATACTGGAGTAGGGATGGTCCACCACTATCCTTTAAGGATGAAGCTTCATTTAAACGATTCCTTGAGAGGCATGTGTGGATTAATGTGAGAAGCTTCTATGGTTCAATAAACATTTACAGCACCCTCGATAAGCGTGATGATTTGGAGGATTTGGATAATATTGTTGGATGTACACCCATATGGGATGTTGATGGTTCGCTTAGTAATGTTAAGTTGACGTTGGATGTGGCAAGGATTATTGTTAGCTTCCTTGAAAGTAAGGGGATATGTAAATCAATTTACTTGAAATGGTCTGGTAGAGGGTTGCATATACATTTACATGAAAATTCAATTTCAAAGGATGTTTTAAGTAAAGTTCATCCACTTGATGTCGCTTACGCCATCGTTGAGTATACCATAAATAAGTGTTGGGATAAGATTAGGGATGTGGTTTCAAAAGCCTCTAATCTTGATAGGGAGTTTAAGGTTGAGAATAAGATTGATATTCAGAGGGTTTTCACAGCTCCATTATCCCTCCATAGAGAGCATGATGTGGTTGCCGTATGCTTTAAGCCTAATGAAATAGATTCCTTTGATATATCTTGGACTAACCCCTCATCATTTAAGCATAATACAGATTGGAGAGTTTATGTTGATGGTGAAGCTGATGGATTGGCTTTAGAAGCCTACAGGGAGGTTGGTGGATATATTCCGAAGATGGGTTTAAAATCTAAATCTTCAAAGCCCACAAGGAGCCTTTTATCCATGGCGATAAGCATACCCACAATTAGTGGGAATATTGGTAGATTTCAAACCATGGCTTTACTTCAAGCTGCAAGATACTATGTTTTGAGGGGGGATATGGATAAAGCCAAATCTTTTGGTCTAAATAGAGCCATATTCTATGCTTGGGCAAAGTACTATAAGCCTAAATATGGATTCTCGCAAAAGAGACTTGAAGGTTTGGGGGCTATGAAGGAGAAGTATAGTTTCGATAGTCTGGGGGATGAGAAGGTTCCAATTTCAAGTAGTGGATACTACATTATAGGGGATATTGTTCAAACTCCAGATAGCTTTGATAGGGAAATTGCAAGTAAGATAAGTTCAGTGGTGCCATTCAACATAGCTTGGGAGGCGGCTGTAGATTATGTTAAGAGATTTTCTAAGGAGACTTTGGAGAGTCAACAGGAATTTTATAAGAGGGTTTATGAGCCTGTGAGGGATAATTTTGTAAAGATAATTCAAGAGTATATGGCTTTCAAGAAGTTTATGGAGGATAAAAAGTGATTGGGTTAAGCTTTAATCCTATACTCAATATTTAGCCCTGCAACCTTATCTTTATTCCTCTCCATCCAGCTCTTCACATAACTGCATTCAACAATAACCCTCTTACCCCTACCCTTAACATAGTTGACTGCTACATCAACTATTTTTGAAGCCAATCCTAAACCCCTATACTCAGGAGGTGTATAAGTGCTCACCATTCTAATTTCATCCTCAGTTTCTTCAATTCTATGATAGGCTCTAACCCCCTCCTCCAATTCTATGTAGAATATTTTCCCATCAAATTTGACTTCACCCATGCTCTTCTTTAATGCTTGAACATATTTTGATGCTGATATAGCTGCCATGCATCCATCTCCACTTGCAATAGCTACTTGCATCCCCCTGCCAGTCACATCTCCAGCTGCATATACACCTCTAACATTGGTTTCTTGATTCAAGTTCACAGCTATATATCCTTGATCATTCAATTTTATTCCAGCAGCCCTATATATCTCAGTTTTAGGTTCATCTCTACCAACAATGAAAATTCCAGCACATTTAATTTCAAAACTTTCACCATCCCTCAAAATCTTAATGGATATACCATTCTCAACGTCACTTAATTCTTCCACCCTCCCCCTCAACAACTCGATATTATTGTGCTTTGAAGCTTCCTCAATTATCTTTTCATCTAAATTTTCGGTTATCACATATAATTTTTCAGCATAATTGGATAGGAGCTCCATTTCATTTAACAATTCTTCACCTCTACCAGTTAGAGCTATTGTTTTACCCTTGTATAGTGGGCCGTCGCATGTGGCGCAGTAGCTTACCCCTCTACCTATTAGATTGCCCTCCCCCTTAATTGTGGTTCCACCCCTCTCTCTGCCAGTGGCTATTATCAATGCATACCCCCTATACTCTCCACCCCTAC
>NZ_JANGFQ010000107.1:0-2832 GCF_024707025.1 Candidatus Culexarchaeum yellowstonense | reverse complement strand
TAACATAAAATACTTTTTGAGGAGGATTGATGAGCTTTACGTCAATGTAGTAGTTTCCAATGATAGAGTGAAGACAGCATACTTAATAAGCTCCAAGACATATCATAGGTTGAGGGGGAAGAGATGGGTTCAACGTCTCTACTAGACTTGGATGTTAAGCGAATACTCTTGAGGGTGGAGGCTTTAACTGGCATAAAACTGCCAGTGGAGGTTATTGAATTATCCATAGTGCCGGGGGAAGATGTTCTCCACGTGAGATTTAGGGAGCCTATGAAATTGGAGATTGGGGAACCACTACACCCAAAAATACACTTATATAGAGATAGGGATAGTGGGGAGATAACTGCAATTGAAATAATAAATCCAGATGAAATTTTGAAGGGTGATGTGTAAATGGTTCTGGTGAAGGTTAGGTTATATGGGGTGAGGGGGAGTTATTCCTCAACTGCCCTTAACAGATACTGGTGCTTAGGATGAGGAGGATTAAATTATCCTTTGCGGGGGGTTTGGAAGTTGAGTTTGCTGATAGGGAGAGGGCTATTAAGCAAGTTGAGGATTTCGCTGAGAAGGGTACTAGATATCCGGTTGTGGTCTTCGGTCCTGAGGGGTGTGGTAAAACTGCATGGCTAAAGCAGGCTACTGAATTGTTGAGGGAGCTTGGCTTCGAAGCAATCTATGTTGACCCTATGAGGAAGGATTTTATAGCTCACACGGACGTTAAGGAGCTTGTCAAGAGGTTTACTGGGGCTGCTTTGGAGGCTGTTGGAGTTGCTGAGTTGAAGCTTGCCACTTTAGCTATAGATGCAGTTAAGTGGTTGATAAGGGATTGGGGGAAGAGGAGGGTTGCGGTACTGGTTGATGATGTTTTCCAAGCCATAGGAATTGATAAGGCAGCTAGATATGTTAAAGGATTATTGGGCTTAGTTGAATATCCACCTGAAGGTTATGAGAAGATAGTTGTAATTGCATCTACAAGTGAGGGATTCTCTAGGAGGGAGATTGGTAGGCATAGGTGGAGTGAAATTATGCCAATGTGGAATATGTGTGAGAAGGGTTTCAGGGAGTTATATGAGGAGATACCAAATCCCAAACCGGAATTTGAAGATGTTTGGAGATTAACTGGTGGCAACCCCGATATGCTCTCAAAACTCTATGAAGCTGAGTGGAGTGTAAACAGGGTTATTACTAAGCTTATTGGGGGTAAGGAGATAACATCCAGTTTTATTTGGAAGTGGAAGAGCTGGCTTGAGGAAGCTGTTAATGATCCAGATTACCTGTGGAAAGCTGACGTCCCAGAAGAGCTTGTGAAGGAACTTATAGCTAGGAATCTAATAGTGTATAATGTGTATGATAGAGAGGGATGGTTATGGATTGATGAACCTCCACCGGAGAGGGATGTTGAATTGGGAATTGGAAAATATGTTGCATGGCAAACACCAATACATAGAGAAGCAGTTAAGAAGGCAATAACACAATGTTGACAATATTACGAAGTATGCTAGGGCCAAGAAGACATACTTTGAAATTTAATGGTAAAGGGTTTCAGTTAAATATTGAATGATGTTGTTTCCTAGGTTGTGTTATGAGCGCTGGTAGAAGGCTAAATAGAGGGGAAGTCATAGAAAAGCTTCGCCAACTTCTAGCTGATTTCCCTGAAGTTGTATTTGCAATTCTCTTTGGGAGTTTAGCTACTAAGGGATTTAGCTTTCACGATGTTGATATAGCTGTGAAGGTGGAGGCTGAAGACAAATACGTAATATTAGCTAAGCTTGTTGAAGAGGCTTCTGAAGTGCTGGGTGTAGAGGGGGGGATTGATTTGGTCGACCTCGATAGAGCAGATCCCATGTTGAAGGCAAGGGTTTTGGTGGAGGGAATTGTAATAATTGATAGGAGGGGTTTTAGGGGGGAGCTACTCAGAGAGCTCAATCAAGTGCCACTGGAATACTGGGAGTATGCAGTTCTCTCTCTAGAAGAGTGGTTGAAGTCAGATAACCCGATGCCCATAGATGCTGGAATTGTAAAGGCAAGGATTGACTTCATAAAGTCTGAAATTGATTTCCTTGAGGAGTATGTAATGTCTAAAGGTGTTGCTGAAGTTGAATCTTCACCAATACTCAAAAGGTTACTTGAGAGGGGGTATCAACTCATAGTTGAAGCATTAATTGATGTGTGTAGACATATAGCTTCAGCAAAGGGTTGGAGAACTGCGGGAACAGCCAAAGATTACATATTGGAATGCGCAAAGCATGGGGTAATACAAACAGCGCTGGCAGAAGAGTTAACACGCCACACAACGTTAAGAAACATCATAATCCACAGGTACCTAGCCATAGATTATGAGAAGCTATATGAAGAAGCTCAAAAACTACTCAAACATGTAGCAGAATTTGAGAAATACATACGCGAATTTATACGAAAGGAGCTTAAACATACAATTTAAAAAATCAATTTTACAATGCAATTAAACTATATTTTAAAGGAATTCTATGGAAATCCTTTTATAAATTTCACGTATATTATATTTTTAGGTTGGGCATGCCCATAGATTGCATAGATTACTTTGAGCTTAAGTGTGTTTGGGTTAAGGCTTGTAGGAATGGTAACATTCGTAAGTTAAATCCTTTTGAAAGGGGGCTTTTTAGGGCATGCCTAACCTACACCAAATTGAATGGCATAATAATCAATAAAACGGTTCTAGACATGCTTAAAAGATTAATTGAAGTTTTAACGACAACTCCACGTAGGGAAGCTTTAAAACAAGGTTTTGAGAAGGTTAAGAGTCTAGTTAAGAATAGCCTCCTAATAAAAGTGTTCCCTAAAATATTGGATTGG
>NZ_JANGFQ010000165.1:0-2878 GCF_024707025.1 Candidatus Culexarchaeum yellowstonense | reverse complement strand
GAGTTGAGAATGGCGTTAGGTGAGCTTACAAGATCATTCAACATACCATACTACGATGTATATTTGAAGCTCAATGAACTAGACAACCTCATCAATAGCATGTATAGGAGGATGATGAGCCTCCTAGATAGAATTGAAGGCCAAGGAAAACTAATAGAAACCTCCATATCAATAGATGCTGAACCAAAAACTTCATGGACTGGTGGAAGGATAACTGTTAGGGGAGTATTATATGCTTCAAGTGAACCCCTCCCAAATAGGAATGTAACGGTAATGGTGGAAGGATTAAAGACGTTTAAAGCCATAACATGCGGGGATGGATCATTCGAAGCAAAAATAGACCTACCCTACATATACAAGCCAACAATTACAATTCAAGCGAAATACACACCCATGGGCATTGATGTGGAAACATATAAGCCCTCAATATCAAATATAGTTGAAATCAACCTAATGTACATAGAACCAAAGATTAAAATCCTACAAATCCCAGAAACAGTTCTACCTGGAAAAACATTCAACATTAAGGGTAGCATAATATCAGCTAAGCAGATACCATACGGGGAAATTAAAGTTTCATGGATCAATCAAGCCCTCAACGTAAAATTGGGGGATGATGGATTCTTCGAAGCAACACTATACACGCCAGGAGAGATACCTGACGGAAGATATGTCCTCACAGTTGAAGCTCCAGCTTCAGGTGTTTTCGCACCTGCAAAGGAAGCATTGAGTGTGATGGTTAAGAGGATGCCCATAAGCCTATCAATAGACATTCCAAGCTCAACCTTAGCTGGATTAAGCACCACTATAAGTGGAAACTTCAAAACTGGAGAAGAATACTTCAATGCAACGGTAAAAGTGTATTTTGCTGGAAATGAGTATACTGTGGAGTCCAGTGGAAGCTTCACAATACCATTAAGCACCCCAATAACAATTCCATCAGGCTACCAAACAGTAAAGCTATACATTACGCCGAGAAATCCATGGATTAGTGAAACCACATATGAGAAGAACATTCTAATAGTAAACCCATTAACCATAATAGCATCCATAGCCATCACAATAATCCTAACAATAAAAACATTTAGGGGGAGGCTGATTACCACTAAGCAGACCATGGAAGCTGAGCGTATCGTGGAATATGGGCGTGGGGAAGAGGCTCAGAAGATTGAAGTACAATTCACGCCAAAGGAGTATAAGTGGCTTATTGACCTATATTGGGAAGCCGTTGAAATTGTCAGTAAGATGACTGGCATAGCCATGGAGCCACATATGACCATGAGGGAATATCTATCAGCAACAGCCTCAAAACTTGGGAAACTATCTTGGTGCTTTGAAACATTAACTTCAGCTGCAGAGAGAGCTCTATACTCAACAAAAATCCCAGAACCCATAATATCAAAGGTTAAAGATGCATTAGAGGATCTTAAGAGGGGGTGCATGAATTTTGAAGCTAAACCCTAAACTCCCACTAATAGGCGTATTAACAGCCCTAGCAACCATAGCCTTAGCATCCACACTACTCCCACCACAAGAAGACTTCAACCCATCAAACCCATACTGGAATGGGCTTATGGAATTCACAAAAATAGCTTCACCATCAATAATAGATGCTGCAACGTATAAGCCAGATCCAAAGACCACAATACTATTCGTGATAGGCCCATCAATAAACATCACTGAGAAACGTATTGAAGCTTGGAGGAGGTATGTTGAGGATGGCGGAATACTGGTACTAATGGATGAAACGGGCTCAATAAACCATGCACTCGAAATACTCAACATAAAAGTTAGAGTCAATGGGCATGTGATGCTAGACCCAGTATTCTACTACAATAGTTGGAGGATACCGAAAATAACTGATTTTAGAGATGATAAGCTTATGGGGGGTATACGTGAAATCGCAATGGACATACCATCAGTACTGGAAGTTACTGGTGAAGTTAAGGGGTTGAAGATTCTAGCATACTCATCAAGCTTCAGCTTCCTAGACCTAGATGGAAATGGCGAACCCTCCAAAGGTGAACCTTCAGGGCCATTCCCAATTGCCGTAGAAGTAAAGTATGGTGGGGGGAGCATAATACTATTCTCGGATTCAAGCATATTCATCAATGGAGTTATAGGTTTAGGAGACAACATAAAACTCCTAAAGAACATCATGGGGGGTAGAGTGGCTGTAATAGATTCTGGAGTTTGGCTTAAAACACCACAATCACAACTAAGAGAATACGTACTAACAGCATACAAGGTGATATGCACAACGGAAATCAAATACTCTTTAATACTGGTTACAGTAATACTCATATACATGCTAACTGGTAGAGTTGGAGTTGTTGAAGTTCGAGACGAGGTTGAAGAGTTAATGTCTAAACATCCAGATTGGGATAGGAGGACACTTGAAATGTTAAGGGAGGCTAGAGGTAAATATGAGCAGTAATGTTATGGATAAAATAATCTCAGAGGTTAGTAGATTCATTGTTGGGAAGAGGGATGTTATAGAGATGATGCTCGTCGCACTACTATCTGAGGGGCATATCCTATTGGAGGGGCCGCCTGGAACAGGTAAAACACTAATGGCTAAGACTTTTGCACAAGCCATTGGAGCGAAATTCTCAAGAATCCAAATGACGCCGGATACACTGCCAGCAGATATACTTGGAACGATGGTGTATAATGTTAGGGATTCATCATTCTACTTGAAGAGGGGGCCAATATTTGCAAACATAATCCTCATAGATGAACTCAATAGAGCTCCACCAAAAACCCAAGCAGCATTCATAGAAGTCATGCAAGAGAGGCAAGTTACAATTGAGGGGACTTCATATCCAATGGAGAAGCCATTCCTAGTACTTGCAACACAAATGCCCTACGGTGCAAC
>NZ_JANGFQ010000195.1:0-2892 GCF_024707025.1 Candidatus Culexarchaeum yellowstonense | reverse complement strand
CAAAGTTAGGACTAAGCATAATGTAAATATTTCATTTTTGTTCGCGACTGTTTAGCTTCAAAGATTACTTTATGGTTTTCACTAAGGTTTCAAAACCGCAGTTTATCCTAATAACTAAGTAATCAAAAGGATAAAATATTCATCATTACTACAGTAATTCTTATAAGCTTTAAACGTCTAAAAATAGAATGGAGGGAAGATACATGAGCTACAAATGCGAAGTATGCGGAAAAGAATTCAAAACAAAAAGAGGACTAGCAGTCCATAAAAGAGTCCACGCCAAAAAACAATAAAACAATTAAACATACCAATTTTTTCCCTTATTCTTAACTCCTGTCTCCGTCCTCTAATGGGACGGAAATACCCCGGGAGTCTTGGGGGTTACCTCCCTTTACGGAGGCTACTCGATCATGACCAACAATAAAAGACAACGGCTTACTCACGTTGCTTAACACAGCACCAGTAGCAATCTTCAATATGTTCAAAGCACCATTCAAGTCAGCATGCATCTTATGATTAAACGGACAAACAACAACACCCCTTTCCTCACGCACAACCTCAACATCATGAAACGCACAAAATTTTGATGTATTATACTCTATTACCTCAAACACTCTGATACCATACTCCTGCGCCTTGAGCTCAATGATATCCATCAGCTTGCGATAAGACCACAAGTTAACTGTGAACTTATTGCCGATATCCTGCGCAATATTGAAAGGATAGCCCAAGTACAGTTCAGAAACACCCAAGCCCCACAAACGCTTCACCAAATGATTAGCCAAATTCCTGTACAAATGCAACAAACGCCTGTAAAGTTTCCTAAACAAACGCCCCTTCACCCTACTCCACCTCTTGAACTCACCAAGCCTACCAGCATTCCTAGCATTATCAGCGAGGGATTGCGCCTCAGCAATCCGCTTCTCAAAATAGAAGTAGTCCTCCTTCGCCCTAACACCCTTATAGAGTAACCACGTGCCATCATCAACCACAACACTCGCCAAAATATTAATACCAAGATCAACAGCAGCTTTCTTACTACCCTTTGGTTCAGCAATCCGAATGCGTTTCCTCTCGCCATGTACGATGTGTTTGCTTGTTTTGCCGGTTTTTGTGTTTTCTGTGCCGACGTCAACTGGTATATGAGCATACCATGCCCTCTTAACCTCATCGTAGATGATTTCTAGTCTGCCTTGTTTGCCGTGCCATTTTAGTTTTCCTGTGAAGGGTATTTCTATGTTCCAGTCTTTTAAGTAGAGTGAGCGCTCATGAATCTCGTAACGGTCGTTTCTAATGATTAGTATTAGTTTTCTCTTGTTTGTTTTCCTGTCTTTCCAGTAGCCTGGTGGTGAGATGCGCTGTATGTGTTTTGGTAGTTTGCCTTCTTTTTTCTGTTTTAGTAGTTCGAAGAATGCATGCCATGCTTCGTTGTTCTTTTGTATGATGGTCTGTGCTGTAACGCTGCCCAGTATTTTCTTATATTTTTCGTAGTATTCGTTTGCTGTTCCTTTGAGGTCTATGTGTTTGTTGTTGAAGTATTGTTGTCTTCTTTCGTACGTGAGTTCGTTCCAGAGTTTTGCGCATGTGTTTGCTAGTTTTTTCAGTCTTTTTTCTCTGAGTATTAGTTTTATGATGTTTGTTCTTATGTTTGTGAGTGGGATTTCATTGATGCGCTTGCCTGGTATTGCGGGAGTAAGAATCGGCTCCCGCTCCTCATGTTTTAAGAGTTGACCAGGCGTGCGCATCTCAACCCCATCAGATTTTGTGCAGCACATATATTTAAAAACTTAACTGTTAAAAACAAAACATTTCGAAAAACTATTTGTTTATATTAGCTAACCATTAACTAACATAAACTAACACATACGTTTATACACATGCTACTTTTAGCTAAAAGCGTAAAGTAGCATAAAAAAATAATGCTACCAGGAGTAAATAATGTTATTCGATCCGAGACCCAAGGAATCTCGTAGTGAATTGTTCAATAGGGAAAGAGAGCTCAGCTCGTTAGAATTAAGAGAAGCAGCTAAAAAACTGACCATAGTGTCGTCATCTGTAATAGAAAATAGTGTGCTTTTTACCTTATGATTTATAATGTCTAAGTAATATTAAGCTCCATAATTATAAAGTTTGTAGCTGAATAACGACACTATGAAACTGACACTCTAGCTTCTTAAACTAGAAATACTGATCCACTGATATCTGTATTCAAATGTGAGAGTCCTTCTAATAATTAATCCTGGGGATTATGAGTTAGATTTAATTTTACTAGAGCATTTCAAAAATTTTTGAAAATGAAAAAGGGCAAGGAGTAGAAAAAGATTCTCAAGGAAGCTTTTTTCTTTCGATCAAGCTCCATAAGACACGCTTTTAAATGAAGTATATCATTTTCAGCAATTCTATCCACTAAAAACATAAAATCTTCTGATGCGAGATCTTTCCACTTTCTAATTTCATTCGTATATCGCTCATAACATGTTATAAACATGAAAGAGTTTGTAGCATACTAAGGATTTAAAACATGTAGAAACTGAAGTCATGCGTATACTCAATTGAAAATAAAAAAACTAGAAGAACTACTAAACAAAATAATAAACTACTTGAAAACATATGCAAAAGAATTAAAAGAAACCTTCACATCAGCCGAAATGGAGTAGAAGAGCGTTTTCCTATGATTTTTATTCTCCACGAATAATTTTTCTTTACCTGATTATATATTATACTCATAAAATAAACATCACGGTCTAAAAACTTCAAAATTATTGTCTCAGCAATCAGCATTAGGAACCAAAACCTAAGCTCCCACCGAAAAACATTAATCCTATGATCAAACTCTCTCATAAAATCATCAAACTCATTATTAATATTCATAATCACCTTATCCCTTTCATC
>NZ_JANGFQ010000154.1:0-2894 GCF_024707025.1 Candidatus Culexarchaeum yellowstonense | reverse complement strand
GCTGAATCTCCGGGATTTATTGCAAATCCAGCTTCAATTATAATTCTAGCTCCACCCATATCTGCTTCAATATTGGTTCCAAGCTTCGTTTTCACCCTTATCCTATTACCATGCATGGCCTTTGCAATTTTCTTCGCATAATCGTAGACTTCATCGTAATCTGCCAGTGCAGCTCCATTTATGAAGTTATCCAATGATCTTAAGACCATGGACATGTACCTAATCCTCTTCTCCCTAAGTAATCTAGCAACTTCTGGATCGTATGATGGTGCAGCTGTCCCCTTAGTTACCCCAATAACCACATTTGCATATTCCAAACTTGCTTGAACTGGTTTTGGGAGTGTGGTATGCGATTTCCAGTTGCTTGGTATAATTGAAATTACTGGTGTCCCTCCAATGCTTATGGTTTCCTTGAATAATGCTTCAACCATAATTGCTTCAGACTTATCATCTGCAATAATTAATAAATTTTCACCACTCTTCACATTCAACAATTTACCTATTATCAACCCTGATATTCTACGAACTCTCTCCTCTAAACTCATAATACAAATTATGCTTCAAGTTTACATTTAAGTTTTTATTACTGATGACTTAGATTACTTATTGGGTTGAATAACTTTTGTCAAGCCTTCTCTACGTCATTGGGCATTTAACCATCGATGAAATTATTAGAGGGGGGAGGTTGAGTAGGCGTATTGGTGGAACAGCATACTATTCATGTGTATCAGCCAAGCTTCTAGGTTGGAACTGCAAATTGATATCCAAGGTTGGGAGGGATTTCCCAGAAGACTACCTGAAACATTTAAACTCGATTGGACTAGATATTTCCGGAGTTAAATTCTCAGATTTCCCAACAACATCCTTCAAATTGAGGTATGATGATGGTAAGAGATTTTTATCCCTGAAAAGTAGATGTGAAGATATATTCATTGATGATGTCCGTGAAGTTGTTGGAGATTCAATAATCCATGTAGGCTCTGTGATTGGTGAAGTTTCTCCTGAAATTGTGGATTACATTTCCTCTAAAGCTAGAATGGTTTCCATAGATCTCCAAGGTTTTCTAAGATTCTTCGATTCAGAGGGTTCAATTAAACTTGTTAAACCAATCTTCATTGATGAATTGCTTGGTAGAGTTGATGTCGTCCATTGTGATGGTGTTGAAGCTTCCATGGCTACTGGAATCAAAGATCCCGTGGAAGCTGGAATGTATATGTGCAATACATATAATGTGATCGTTTTACTTACTCTTGGTGGGGAGGGCAGTTATATATTTCATGGTGGTGAAGCATATCATATACCGTCGATTGTTAAGTATGTTGTTGAAGAGACTGGTGCTGGAGACATATATACATCCGCATTCCTCTACAGATATTCTTCAACGGGAAAACTACTTGAATCCACCATTTACGCTTCATCTGTAACTTCAGTTTATGTTGAGTCTGGGGATATATTTAGGCTGGGAAATCTTGATTTAATAAACTTAAAGATGAATGAATTGTGGAAGTATGTGAAGCCCTTACCTCCATGATGCTGAATCGCAATTTTAATATTTCCAAAGGATAATAGTGATTTGTGAAGATTATGTCTAGTGGGTTTGATGACGTTTTCAATAGCTTATTTAACATTTACAATACAAAGTATCCCCATAATCCAAGAGGGGTGCTGAATTTCCATATAAATAAGCTTTGTAACGAGAAGGGGATTGGTAGGGTTGAAGCCTTCATTAGGATTGCGTATCAAAATGGAATTAAGGTTGATGAGGTAGAGAAGCTGGTTTCCTCAGGTAAATCTCTTGATGAAGCTATAAGGATTGCTTCATCAAATCTTTCTTGGTGGGATAAGTTGATTGATGAAAAATTGGGGATTGTTGCTACAACCGAGATTAAAAGTCCTGAAGAGCTTGAGCTGGAGGAGTTTTTAAAGAATTGCGAAGCTAAGATGAAAGGGGTCCTTCTCGTAACAACCCCAACAGTCCCTGGTTATAGGGTTGTTGAGGTTTTGGGTCCAGTTTATGGTTTAACTATTAGGAGTAGGGGGTTTGGTGGTAGGCTTGCAGCAACTGTAGAAACTTTGATAGGTGGTGAGATTACGACGTTAACTTATGAGTTTGAGAAGGCTAGGGCTGAGGCTCTCCTTAGACTTGTGGATAAGGCTAGGAGGCTTGGAGCCAATGCAGTTATTGGATTGGATTTCGAAACTAGTGATCTATTTGATGGAATAGCCATAGCATTCTCAGTTTATGGTACTGCTGTGAAGGTTGAGAAGGAGAAGTAGCAAAATATAACTTTCCCTTAAACCTTTCTTTAATTGTTATGTCTAGGAGAATTGTTAGTGTAATTCTTGAGCATGGTAGTTGTGGTTGGGGTAAATGTTACTTTTGTGGTTGGGGTAAGCGTAGGGTTGAGTGTTCATTGGATGAATTGAAGGGTAGGATATTCAATATGCTTAGCTCTAAGCGTAGGGAGGGTGAAATAGATTTACTCAAAGTATTCTCCTCGGGCAGCTTCCTCGACCCTAAACAGTTCCCAGATGATTTCGTCTCATGGTTTATTCGTTTATGTGAATCTTTCGGTGTTAAAGAGCTTATAGTTGAGTCTAGACCTGAATACATTGCTGAGGATAGGTTGAAGCTTCTATTAAGCGGTAAGGTTAAGGTTACTGTGGCTATTGGATTGGAGCTTGCAGATGACAATATACTGTTAAATTATTATTGTAAGGGGTTGAGGGTTGATGATGTTGTTAATGCCGTTAAAGTTTTGAGGGGGCATGGTTTTGGCGTTAGATTGTATTTGCTTGTTAATGGTCATCCATACCTCTACTCCAATCCTGAAATTCATAAACGCATATTTGATGATAGCATTAAACTTGCATTGGATTTAGCTGATAGCGTT
>NZ_JANGFQ010000102.1:0-2936 GCF_024707025.1 Candidatus Culexarchaeum yellowstonense | reverse complement strand
GAGGAGGCTGTGGCATGTGCTTTGAAGTCCATTGAGCAAGGTGTGGCTAGGGTTAAGTTGAGTAGGAATGAGCTTTGGGAGAGGGCTTCAAGAATAATTGGTGAAGCTAGAAGGTCTCTTGAAGCTTTATGGAAGGCTGGTTTAATTAGGCCTCCACCTACAGAGGAAGAACTTTTAAGCATGAAGCATTTCTAGAAAGCTTATCCAACATTTTAAAATAAAAATAAATTTTTTAATTTTATATTCTTCCTTCCTTTATGTCTTGGTGTATTGTTGTGGATGCTATTCTGCCAGTGCCCATGGCTTCTATTACTGTGGCTTCTCCTAGTATTATGTCTCCAGCTGCATATACCCCCTTCATGCTTGCTCTACATTGCTTATCCACTATTATGCATCCCTCTTCATTCACCTTTATTTCTGGTGTTGTGTTTGCTATTAGTGGGTTTGGGTGGCATCCTATGGCTATTATGGCTGTGTCCACTTCAAATATGAATTCAGACCCCTTTATTGGTACCGGCCTCCTCCTACCACTGGCATCTGGTTCTCCAAGTTGCATTTTTAAGCATTCTATTCCTGTAAGCCTCTTATCCTTGTCTCCAACGAACCTTATTGGTTGTGTGAGTAGTTGGAATTTAACCCCCTCCTCCTTTGCATTTATCACTTCATCTCTCCTCGCAGGCATCTCTTCCTCAGTCCTCCTATAGACTATGTATACTTCTCCAGCTCCAAGTCTAATTGCAGTTCTGGCAGCGTCCATCGCCACATTCCCTCCACCTATAACTGCAACTTTACTTCCCACTTTTATCGGTGTATCGTATTTTGGGAATAGGTATGCTTTCATTAGGTTTGTTCTTGTGAGGAATTCATTGGCTGTGTATATGTTTACAAGGGTTTCTCCTGGTATGTTTAGGAATTTAGGCATTCCTGCACCTGTTCCAAGGAATATTGCTCTGTAACCGTTTTGGAATAGCTCCTTAATTGTGTATGTCCTCCCAATAACTGTATTTGTTTGTATGTCTACCCCTAGATCTTTAAGGTAGTTTATCTCGTATTCCACTATCCTCTTTGGAAGTCTGAATTCAGGTATTCCATATACTAGTACTCCACCCGGCTTGTGTAATGCTTCGAACATAGTTACTTCGTATCCAAGTTTTGCTAAGTCTGCAGCTACAGTTATCCCTGAAGGTCCAGATCCAACTACTGCCACCTTAATGTTGTTTGGTGGAGCTTTCGTTATTTCCTCCTTTATAACCCCCTCCCTTATAGCCCAATCTGCCACAAACCTTTCTAGAGCTCCTATGGCTATTGGCTCTTTAATTCTTTGGAGTGTACATTTAGCTTCACATTGCACTTCTTGTGGGCAAACCCTCCCAGTTATTGCTGGTATGGCATTCTTCTCCTTTATTATCCTATATGCTGATAGGAAGTCTTTTTCGGCTATCTTCTTTATAAATGCTGGTATATTTATGCCCACTGGACATCCATCTATGCATGGATGGTTTGGGCATTGTAGGCACCTCTTAGCTTCTTCAATTGCTTGTTCCTCCGTTAATCCAAGCGCCACTTCATTGAAGCTTTTAACTCTCTCCTCCACTGGAAGTTTCCTCATTTCAACCCTCTTCTTTATTGGCATACTTCTTCACCCCCCTCCCTCAAGGAACTTTTTCAATGCCATTTGCTCTTCAGCTTTATATGCATTTAACCTCATTAGTAGCACGTCGAAGTCCACTTGATGTGCATCGAATTCTGGCCCTTCAAAGCATACGAATCTAGTTTTCCCAGCAACTTCCACTCTGCATGCTGCGCACATCCCCATTCCACACACCATTATTGGGTTTAAGCTTGCAATGGTTTTTATATTGTATGGTCTCGTTACTTCTGCGCATACCTTCATCATTATTGCAGGTCCAACCGTTATAACTCTATCAACCTTTAATCCACTTTTCAGCAAGTCTCTCAATTCATCTGATACGAACCCCTTCCTCCCCTTTGATCCATCATCCGTTGTTACCCTTAATTCATCGCTCACCCTCCTCATCTCCTCCTCATATATTAGTAAATCCTTGCTTCTGGCGCCTATTATTGATACAACCTTGTTTCCAGCTCCCTTCAATTCCCTAGCTATTGGGTATATTGCCGGCACCCCTACACCTCCACCCACACATATTACTGTTCCAAATAGGCTTATTTCAGATGGATTTCCAAGTGGACCCACCATGTCTTTTATTACGTCTCCAACTCCAAGTTTTCCAAGTTTATATGTTGATACACCCACTTCTTGGAATACTATATTTAATGTCCCCTTATCCCTATTCCAGTCTGCCACCGTTAATGGTATCCTCTCCCCCTCTTCACAAACCCTTACAACTATGAATTGTCCAGCTCTAACCTTTGAGGCTATCTTTGGATTGTAAACCACCACCTCCTTTATTCTTGGTGCAAGCTCCCTCTTATCCAATATCTGGTTCATCTTAATCATTCGCCACTCACCATGCATGTTTTGTTTCACTTAAACGTTTCCAGTAACATATATTAAATTTTCCATGGTATAGTTAGCAAACCACTTATATACTTGTGCCACACTATATGTTTGGGGATTATTTTGGAAGTTAAGTTTAAGGCTTCTGTGGCTGGGAAGAATGTTGTTAGAGCTCCTAATGGTGAGAAGATGTTTAGGATTGATTTGGTGGAGGAGCAGGAGTCGCCTCCACCAGTATTCTATTCTTCTCAAGATTCAGAGTTGGCTAAGGATGTTCTTCCAATTATGCAGCAGGTTTTGAGGATGATGCCAATTCCACTTTCAACATCCTTTCAGCTTCCACGTTTAACTATATGGCTTACTGAGGATGAGTGGGATAGACTTGAGCCTAAACCTGAGTTGGGTGATATTTTAACAGTCATTATTTCTGGTGGTGAAATTAGGATTTCTAGGGAGA
>NZ_JANGFQ010000118.1:0-2961 GCF_024707025.1 Candidatus Culexarchaeum yellowstonense | reverse complement strand
TAATATCGTAATTGCTTGATACTATAACGTCCCATATTGCTTCTGCCCATGCTTCTGCGAACAATAATGGTTTCTGGATAAAGTTCTGTATTGCTCCAATTAGAAAGTTGAAAGGTGGGATACTGCATATAACATTTAGATATGTGTTTATATCCTGGTGGAAAATTCCTTCATCATTCAGTTTCTTATGTTTATGCAAAAGTTCCCTTAAATAGTCTGACTTTTCCCAAAAAGATCTTATAACTGGATCATAAAACACTTGATGAAAACTTAAGCTTAAAATTAGGTTTGGATCAATAATGAAAATTTCCGCTAATAATGCTTGCTCTAACCATTGCCTATAATTCTCTAATTCATTGTAGCATTCACCGGACCAGGATATAAAACACATGAAGCTTAATTCTCCTATACGATCTCTAAAAAAGTCAATTATTTTAAATGGCTTATAAAAATACCAATCCTCAAAAATATGGAAAATTGAAGTTAATGAGCTTGTTGTTTTACTGCTCATAGCTTCATAAATGCCTCCTTCTTCTTAATTGTTGCATCTGCGAATGCTATGTATGCGATATTAAGCGGGTATGCGAGATATCCTGCTGGACTCTGGGCAAAATTCTTTAATGGTATAGCTAAGTTGCTTACGATCCATTGCTCATTTTCCTTTGCTAAATCCTTCTTTCCTTCCTTATACAATATCCATGAAGCCATTCCAGCTGTTTGTATTGCTTCTTCCATGATAAACATGAACATTCCACATGCTCCCCTTATGTCGCTAAAAATTTCAAAAGCTTCTTTACCTATACTTATGATCCATGACATAGCTATCTACCTGCAAATCTATATGGATTCGGTAAATAAAAGTCTTCTTTAAACATTAGTTCCTTTTTAAGCTTAAGCTTCGTTCTGATTATTATGTCTTCTTCTCTTTCCTCAAGTGTGATTGGCTCAATTTCTAAGCCCATATAATCTTTTAAAAGCTTCTCTAAGTTAAAGGTTAGACAACTCTTCATGAATATGCTTCTTATTCCTTGCTTCTGTAATTCTTGGGGGACCTCTTTCTCCCACCAGGATATTATTATGTCTGGGATAAGCTTAAGTAAGCGATATAAACAGTCGCATTGTTTGAAACGTAATCTCTGCTTATTCTGCCCAACTGTATTCTTTTTAGTGTTTGATTTTCTTCTCGTCTTGCCTATTGTTGGGCTTCCAATAGGACCTAAGCTTAAATCTAACTGCTTATAGATTTTGCTAACTTTGGTTCTCTTTCCAAAGCTTCCACTCTCTGGCTGAATACCAGGTATTTTGGGCTTTAATTTAACCATAACCACCATCTCCCCCATTCATGCGTGCGCATTCCGTTTTAGGAGGGGGGGTAGCCCTTGTGGCTGAAGGGGGGGATACTTCCCCCCCTCGGGTGTGAGTGGAAGGGGGGCTGTTGGGGGGATAGGAGAGTGGTCTCTTCTTCCCCCCAACGATAATATCTGATAAGCTTTTTGGGATTATTATTTTGAATTTTATGAGGCATATGGTTCCGTCTGGTGCGAGATATGAAAGATCATATTCTTGCCCATCCTTGTGGAGTGGTAATGGGGTTTTGGGGATTGTTGCGTATATGTGGTTGTAGTTTACTGTTGTTGTTATATGCTCTAGGATTAAGCGTAGTAAAATGGAGAAGTTCCTTAACCATTCGGGCTGTTTCCTTTGATCTGTTGGTATAAAAAAGAAGTTGAATTGTGGATCATTCGTAAACACTTGCTTCTTCCACTTACCTTTCGGCATACTACTCTTCACTTGTTTTCTTTCCTATTGTATATCCTGCTATTCCTGCGATTACTCCTACAACAGTGCTTAATAATGTTCCGTCTATGTTGAGGTATATAAGGGCTAAAGTTTCAAGCCATGTTATGCATATCATAGCTCCTATTTTTAAAGTTGTGCTTTCGTTCATATAGATCAACCACAATATAAAAAAAGATGAGTTTAGTATTTAAGGTTTAGCTGATAACGATCTTTGCTTCTTTTGCCAATCCAGTTGTATAGTCAGGCATCCACTTGGTTATCGCTTGATATCCTTTGGGGCTTGTATCCCCACTCTTCAACACCTTCTTATAAGCGAGGAATATGTAATAGGTTCCTGCTGTCCCTAGGGTTATGCTTACAGTCTTATCTGCTCCAGCCTCCAGTCCAGTCGCTGGAGTTTTGTCAATCCAATTGGTTCCATCAAAAACATATAATCCGGCATCTGCGATCGGTATTCCACACGTGTATGTTACTGTGAAGGGAACGTTTACACTCCCCGTGGCGGGGCAAGAGACTTTACTAAGTCTTCCAAACTTTGTGAATAGGTTATATCCTGATATCTGGTAGGGTAGGGCTGCTTTATTCCATGCAGCTTTGGCATCTGCGTCTCCCTTAATTGACTGCCACCTTTTAACTAGCTCCTTCAACACATTTCTGTTTGCTTGCTGTTTTAAGGTGCGTGGGTTTGCTGGTATTACATAGCTCCTAAAGTAACTTCTGCCTTTCCAGTTGCTGAAGACTACGCTATCACCTAAAGCATTTCTGGCATCTGTGAATAATGGGCTTATCCATTTTGGCATAGGAGGATCACTCCTACATATATCTAGGTTAACCTATATATTTAAACTTAATCATAATTGAGCTTTTACTCCATACTTTTAGATTATTTTTATATGTAAACCCCTCGCCCCCCCACAAATCAGTTCAATTAATTTTTATTAATATTTAGGTGAACCTATATATTACTCATCAATCTTAGGCAAAACTAACTACTCCCACGCATAACGATGTGGAATCGAACATGAAGCGAGGCGGGACTGGTCTTAATAAGAGAGGGACAAGCACAAGCCCCAAAAACGGTGCCGACTGCCCACCCCCCGATTTTCAAATTTACTGGTTTATTGTTCTATCGGTTCTGGAAAGATCTCAACATCTCCATGA
>NZ_JANGFQ010000170.1:0-2971 GCF_024707025.1 Candidatus Culexarchaeum yellowstonense | reverse complement strand
CCCCTCAAATTTCTCCTCATTTTCACTTATCTCCTCTATCATCCTAGACTTCCTCCCCCCTTCTATGTATATCTTTGCCCCCGGATACTTTAATTCCAATTCCCTCTTCAATTCATCAACATCCACATCTTCACCTGCTTTCACGTGTATCTCAGTCTTACCCCCTGTTTGTGTTATTGTTATTGAGTAGCCGCTTGGAATGTTTAGATTTTCAAATTTCTTGAATATTTCATCCCATTCATCAAATAATGATTCCCCGAAGAATTCATCGAATATGGATTTACGTTTCCTACGCATTTAGTCCCCCCAAGCTTGTTATACACGTAACTTTTCAGATAACCTTTTAATGAAGTTTTCTGCGTTAACTATTACTCTCTCATGTTCCCCCTCGCCAATTAATATGTCTCTCCATGTTGCCGTCACTTTGAATTTTATTCTCCTCCCATCTATCCCAATTATTTCTGAAGTTACTTTGATATTCTCTCCTATAGGTGCAGGATTTAAATGTCTCACATTTATTCCAGATCCAACAGTCACATATCCTTCTGGTAGGTGTTGCTGTGCAAGTTTGTTTGATGTTATCTCCATGAATGCAATCATTGATGGTGTTGATAGAACCTTAACATCCCCTGATCCCACATTTTTAGCTGCATGTTCCTCCCCCACCTTATACTCTTCCGTCAACTTCATCCCTACACTCAATCCGTGTTCTATGTCTGTTTTTGCTGGGAGTATCTTCACCCTCCTACCTTCAACTTTTAGTCTCCCCTCTTGGAATAGTTTTATGGCTTCAATTATGATTTCTTGCTCAGCTTTCTGAACTTTTGGCTTTAATGTTTCTGGTGTATCATCCTCCTCCACTGGTACAGCTTTTTGGAGTATTATTGGTCCAGTATCCACACCCTCATCCACAAAATGTAGTGTACATCCAGTAACTTTCACTCCATAATCCAATACTGCTTTATGTACTTCTAGATCCATTCCACCTGCGAAGGCTGGTAGTAGTGACGGGTGGATGTTCATTATCCTCCACTTATACTTGTTTACAAACCATGGGCTAAGTATCCTCATATAACCTATTAGCAGTATTAAGTCAACTCCACGTTTATCCAATTCTGCGGCAACCTCCTTATCGTAGCTCTCCCTATCCTTCCCCTTTGGATCTATGAATATTGCTTCAACCCCCCTCTGCCTAGCCCTCTCAAGTATATATGCATCCTTCTTATTGCTTATCACACATACTATTTCCACATCTCTAAGTCTCCCATCATCTATTGCTTTAAATATCCCCTCCAAATCAGTTCCACGGGTTGAACCCAAAACACCTATCCTAAGCTTCCCCACACCACACACCCAATAATTTATATGCTTAATTTGGAGATTAATTTATCCATGTGATTGCTGTGGATAAATTGTTCATTGAATATTTAACCTACGAGGATTTGAATAGTTTACTCAGCGATTGGTGTGTAGTTATAGTTCCAGTTGGGTCTATGGAGTCTCACGGCCCACACCTCCCATTATCAACTGATACCATGATAGCTGAAGCCATAGCTTTGAGAACTGCCATAAAGCTCAAAAGTTTAGGTTTTAGGGTTCTGATTGGGCCTAGAATTAGGTTTGGATGTTCAGGTGAACATATAAACTTCCCCGGAACTATAAGCTTAAGCTGTAAATCCATGATTGAATTGATATATGACGTTTGTAAATCCCTTGCAAATTGTGGTTTTAAGAATATATTGCTGTTGAATGGTCATGGTGGGAATGAAGCTCCATTGAAAGCTGCGGCAATTAAGCTTAGGGATGAAGATTCAATTATGGTGGCCATTGTAAATTGGTTTGACCTTATATCTGAGGGTTTTACCGATCATGCAGGTCCAATGGAGACATCAATAATCATAAACTTAAATTTCAAACCAAGCATTGATTATCGGGGTGTTCCAGCAATTAAAGCTACTTCAAAATATGTTTCTGTGAAATCTAAGGTGCAGATACCATTAATGGATATGTGGAGTCATACTGGTGGGATGGGGTATTTGGGTGATCCATCCAAGGCTAATTTAGATCTTGGTGAGAGGTTACTTGATGAAGCTTCCGAAAATCTTGTAAAATATATAATTGAAGCTAAGTCTAGAGGGCATCTATTCGGTAGACCATTCTAAATCAATTTTTCCATTTTTCAACGGAAAGTTTTATATTTAAACATTCCCATAATGTTTTGTTGATTCAAATTTGGTGATGTAGATTTGAGTGAAGGAAATGAGAAGGTTATTGAGATTGTTTTAGATGAGAAGCGTATAGCAGTCATAGTAATATCACTAATAGCCTTCGGGGTATTATTCTCAACATATCTCAGTGGCCTATTCGCATTCATAGCTCCCGAGCAAGGTAAACCCTTAAGGATAACTAGATATGCAACTACTGATAGGGTTGGGACTCCTAAGACGACTTTCGCCCGTGGGGAGATGGTCATCGTTAATGCCACAATAGAGATGGCTACAGCATACTACTATTACTACACTTACTACTACTATTACACTACATCAACAAAATACCTATACATTGTTGAGATACTTTATGGTAATACTCCAGTGTTTATAGGGTTTGTAGGTCACGAGATTCCTCCAGGTGGGACTTCCACTGCAGGCATAGGCTATAGTATACCAATGAATGCCCCCACAGGAACCTATACTGTGAAGATATTCCTTTGGAGTAATTGGTTGGAGAAGGGTGGCGTAATACTGGGTGAGGGGGTAACATTCACATTTCAAGTGACTGGATAGGAGGGAGGAAGTATTGGAATGCAGAAAGCTCACATATACCATAATTCTAGCGTTATTCCTAGTGTACATGCTCCTCCCCATTAAATCAGTTTCTGCAAATGGTTTTCAAGTTAAAACTGATAAGGACAATTACTATCCTGGCTCCACATTAACCATCACCGTTAGTGGGGCTACCCCTAATAGGAAGG
>NZ_JANGFQ010000202.1:0-2974 GCF_024707025.1 Candidatus Culexarchaeum yellowstonense | reverse complement strand
AATTCAAAAAACTCAAACCAGAAGACTTCACAAAACTAATGAAAAACCCAGCAATAGTAGACGGCAGAAGAATCTACAACCCACACGAATACACAAAACACACCAAATTCAAAGCCATAGGACTCGGGCCCCAACAAACAACACAATAAACCCTAGTTCCCATCAGATTCCTCTCATTATTTGATATATGCTAAAAGATAGTATGAGCAGAATTATCTTGACAGTCAAGAGTATAGTAACTAATAAAAGTCATAATTACACACGCATACAGAATTCATGAACACCTTCCACATAAAAACTAGGCTAGCGCATGAGCATATCTTGATAGGAACTAAGGTCACAATAAATAACAAACAAAAACAAAAATCATTAACACAAAAATAAACACACATAAAACTACAAAAACCATCAACATAAAATAATACCTCCAAAACCACTATAAAATAAGAACAACACCACAATGCTGTGTTGCATGACTTGAGCATGTAGCATAAAGTTTTTAGTTCAATCTCATACTTATGCAGTGAGATATGACCTCTAACAATAGAGACTGGAGTAAGTATAATGAGGCGCTTGTTAGGAAGAG
This sequence comes from Candidatus Culexarchaeum yellowstonense, assembly GCF_024707025.1. Classification (NCBI taxonomy): domain Archaea; kingdom Thermoproteati; phylum Candidatus Culexarchaeota; class Candidatus Culexarchaeia; order Candidatus Culexarchaeles; family Candidatus Culexarchaeaceae; genus Candidatus Culexarchaeum; species Candidatus Culexarchaeum yellowstonense. The sequence continues at coordinate 2,388 of NZ_JANGFQ010000202.1, read as the reverse complement.
TGGAATCCTCCTCGACTTCTCAACCATAAACAACTGGAAACAAGAACTCAAAAAACTAAACAAGGACAAAATAGGCGAACCATATCAAACTCACCCATCACACTATTAGGCTTCATCAGAATCCTTATAATCCCTAATAAGATTTAGGGAATGATTACGAAGGCGTATCTATACTTTCATGGCGTTAATTTAAGCTAGTATCAGAAAAACGTCTAGTCATGAGAAGAGTGCACTAAAGAATCATGCAATACAGTATAGAAAACTTTAAGTAATGCTAATTAATAGTGAAAACTAAATGAGGGTCTTGGTAACTGGTGGTGCGGGTTTCATAGGTTCGCATACTGTTGATTTGCTAGTGGAGAGAGGATATTCGGTAAGGGTTCTTGATAATTTAGAACCGCAGGTTCATTTTAATAAAAAGCCGGACTATTTAAATCAAAAGGTAGAATACTTCTTTGGTAATGTAACTGAAAGGGAAGATTGGTTTAAGGCTTTGAAAAATGTGGATGCGGTAATTCATCTTGCTGCAATAGTTGGGGTTGGTCAAAGCATGTATCAACCAGTTAGGTATCTTACTACAAATTCTATTGGGACGGCAAATATGTATGAAGTTCTTCTTGAAAAGCCTGAAATTAGAAAAAGTATAAGGAAGATAATTGTTGCTAGTTCTAAATCAATTTATGGTGAGGGGGCTTATGTATGCAAGGTTCATGGGGTTGTTTATCCTGGATTAAGAAAAAGGGAGCAGTTGGAGAAAAGGGATTGGGAGGTTCATTGTCCATTTTGTGATGAGTATGTTAAGCCTGTGGGGATAACTGAGGAGAAGCCGGTTCAAAATCTTTCTACATATGCTTTATCTAAGTATGATGCTGAAAGGATAGCAGTTAATTTTGGGTTTGCTTTAAAAATTCCTACTGTAGTTTTTAGGTATTTTAATGTTTATGGGCCGAGGCAGAGTTTGAATAATCCTTATACTGGTGTGGTTGCAATATTTTCTTCTAGAATAAAGAATAATAATCCTCCTATTATATTTGAGGATGGGAATCAGTTAAGGGATTTCATTTATGTTGAAGATGTTGCAAGGGCAAATATTTTAGCTTTAGAGAGTGATAGGGAGGGGATTTATAATGTTGGGACTGGAAGGGCTACAAGTATTCTAGAGGTTGCGAAGACTTTAATTGAGCTTTTTAATTCGAAAGTTGAACCAAAGGTTACGGGAGAGTTTAGGGTAGGTGATAATAGGCATGATTTTGCTGATATATCGAAGATTAAAAGGGAACTTAATTTTGAACCAAGGTATAGCTTAAAGCAAGGTCTCAAGAAGTTTGTTGAATGGGGAGAAACGCAGGAAGCAATTGATATGTTTGAAAAAGCGGAAGAAGAGAGGAGAAGGTATCTAACATAGTTAAAATAGTCCTTGCTTATCTATCTCCTAAGTCTTAGTAACAGGTAGTACTGATTTTATAGGTTCTTAGTGGCTGAGTTTTTCTCAAAGAAAGATTATGAAATAATTATGTTAGACAATTTTATAAAGAGCGAAATCTTCAAGAAAGATAAGAAGATTTCTAAACAAATATTACTATTCACAATATTTTTTACATTATTCTCTTACTAGTGAGCGACTCTATAAACGTATTCTCAATATAACAATCCCTATTAATAATCGTTGGACACTTTATCGTACTATATGGTGTTGTCATTCAGCTACAAACTCTAATATGGAACTTATAATATTACTTACGACATAATTTGGATTAAAAGTAAAAAACACACTATTTTTTACTACAAACAACGACACCATGCTTTTCACTTTATCAAACTTGTCATAAAACTTGTTGGATCATCAACCTTATATAAGATTTAAGGGCTAGGTAGTAGTACTACTACCTAGCCCTGGTGGGGGTCAAGGTCGGTTAACAACCTGAGCCTAAAAGCTCGTCTAGGAGCTTGACCCAAACCCCCACGCATACTCGACCGGAGGTTGTCATGAGAATGACAGATATAAGGGTAGTACATGTGGGGATGAAGTTTGTAGGGGTTGATGTGGCAAAACGTGTGTTGGTAGCGTGCGCGCTGGGGGAGGATAGGGTGATAGTGGTTGGGAATGATGAGGAGGGTTACGAGAAAATACTGCAAACGTTCGGAACGAACATCATAGTGGGAATAGAGAACACAGGCATATACCACTCATAGAATACCTCACAAAAAGAGGCATCGAAGTACGCACACTCAACCCACTCGAAATCTCAAGAATGAAGGGAATAAGAGGAAAAAAGAGCGACAAGACAGACGCAAAAAACATAGCCAAATCATGATAGGTAGTGGGTGCAAAGTCGTGGAACATGCAAGAAGATTAAAAGAACTCGTCTCAAGATACTGGTTCCTCAG
>NZ_JANGFQ010000103.1:0-3006 GCF_024707025.1 Candidatus Culexarchaeum yellowstonense | reverse complement strand
TCTGCCTCCGCCTTCTCTATGTTCTTTACAGTTTTATTTAATGCATCCTTTACCTCGATTAGGCTTTCACTTAAACTTACATTTTGAAGTTCTATGATTAGCTTATCCCCTGCATTAAGCTTTATTGCCCCTCCAGTTAAGTTATATTTCTTGGTGTATACATATCTTCCAGCACCGGCTGAGTATGAGACTTCTGTCACCACGTTTACGTACATGTTTGCTGGTACTAGTATTAGGTTGCTATCTATTTCTAGGGGTATGGATCCAGCCCCCTCCCCGAAGCTGTCAAGAATTCTTGTTCCATTTATTTCAATTCCAGTTACTGATGGGACGCTGTATATGCTTATTCTCCCCTTCGAATCGCTTTTAGCATCTAGGCATTCTCCGTAAACCCTTATTTCTGCTGCATCTATTAGGGTTATTGTTAATTCAGTGTTTCCATGAACATCTAGACTTCTATATCCTATGACGTAATCTATTGTTGGGGTTTCAGGTTTATCTGCCTTCGCATATATCGTGTATGATCCTTGAGGTAATGTCACCTCTTTTGATCCAGATTCCAGGGTTAGTTTCTGGTAGAAGCTGAGTGTTTTCTGTGTTGTAATCTTGTATATGTATATTTTTGCATTTCCTATTAGTTCCCCCCTACTGTCCACCACCTTAATTAAGACTTTGAAGTTTTCTTCAGCCTTCACATTGCTTATGGCGTTTATTATGGCCGTTAATGCCATTAACGTTATCAATATTGTAATCAGCTTCTCCGCAGCTTTCCCCATTTCAATCCATCCACAATTTTACTGCACTCTACTTATAACCTTTAATTATTTTCACGTTTCATTGTTTGTTTTCTCATGGCATTCTTTAATGCCAGTTTTATGTGGCTTTTCGCTTCTTTAAGTAATATTTCGCCGTGTCCTGGGAGCATTGCATTTATGTTTAATGTGAGTATCTTTTCTAGGCTTTTAACTAGTTCCCTGTGGTTTCCTGTGGGTAGATCTGTTCTCCCATATTCTCCATTTGCGAATACTAGGTCTCCTGTGAATAGGGTTTCATGATATTGGAAGCATATGCTTCCTGAGGTGTGTCCAGGGGTGTGTATAACTTTGATTTTTGCTTTCCCCACATTTACTTCTTCATCTCCATATAATGTGTATACTCTGTCTTTTCCTATCTTTAGGCTTTCCACCACTATGTCCCTATCATTCTTATGTATGTATATCTTTACGTCATCGTTTCCCTCCATTAACCTCTTTATGTCTCTTGTGTGGTCTCTATGTCTATGTGTTATTAGCACCTTCCCAACATTTTCGGTGGATATTTTAAGTTCCTTTAAGGTTTCAATTATGTTTGAGTGTGGGGGTCCATATCCAACGTCTATTATTGCTGTTTCCCCATGGCTTTCTATTATGTATGTGTTGGAGCTTAGCCCATAGCTTATTACTGCATATATCTTTGCATCTTCTGTGCATTTAGCTTGGATATATGGGTACATCTCTACTTCTAAATATAATTACCCCCCTTTAACTAATAAATGATGTTGTTTTGATGATATTGGGTAAGTAAAATTTTTATAAGTATTCTCACTTAACCTATTGAGGTGTGTTTGTGGTGGCTGAGCGACATAAACTTTATACATTTGATTACAAGACTGGTAAGATAAGCTTCATTGGTAGGACTTGCCCTAAATGTGGTAAGGTTATGGCTAAACATAGTGATAGATTTGCTTGTGGATATTGTGGTTACACCATTTTTGTTAAGGGGAAGTAGGGTTCACATAAATTTATAATGGTTTTGATGGTTATGGCTGAGCTTAAGGGGGCATTCAATCTACTGGCTTTACCCGTTAGGAGGGCTTTGGAGAAGAGGGGGTTTACATCCCCCACTGAACCTCAGGAGAAGGCTATACCATTGATACTTGAGGGTAGGAATGTCCTCCTAATAGCCCCAACGGCTTCAGGTAAAACTGAGGCTGCAATGCTACCCATATTTAGTATGATGTGTGGTTTGCAGGGTCAAGGTGTTAAGGCTTTATACATAACCCCCCTTAGGGCTCTTAATAGGGATTTACTTGAGAGGTTGGAGTGGTGGGGTAGGGAGCTTGGTTTTAGAGTTGCTGTTAGGCATGGTGATACTGAGCAGTCTGAGAGGGTTGCTCAAGCTAGGATGCCCCCAGACCTATTGATCACAACCCCTGAAACTCTACAGATAATTTTGGCCGGGAGGGTTCTCCGTAGGGGTTTATCGACATTGAGATGGGTTGTTGTGGATGAAGTTCATGAGCTTGCTGAAGATAAGCGTGGAGTTCAGCTTTCAGTGGCTTTGGAGCGTTTGAGGAAGCTTATAGGACATGACTTCCAAATTGTTGGTTTATCTGCAACTATAGGTAGCCCTGAAATTGTGGGGAGTTTTCTTGTGGGTAATGGTAGGAGGGTGGAGATCGTTAAGATTTCAGCGACTAAGCTTATGAAGCTTAAAGTTGTCTTCCCAGAACCTTCACAGGAGGATTATGAGTTAGCCGCGAAACTTTATACTCATCCAGATGTATCTGCTAGGTTGAGGTTTATAAGGAGGCTTATTGAGAATTACAATTCAGTTCTATTATTCGTTAATACTAGAGCTATTGCTGAGGTTTTGGCTTCTAGGTTTAAGGTTTGGGATATAGATTTTCCAATTAGCGTTCATCATGGATCGCTATCTAAACCATCTAGGGTTGCAGCTGAGAGGGGGCTTAAGAATGGGGATTTGAAGGGGCTTGTATGCACATCATCCCTTGAACTTGGAATAGATGTGGGTAGGATAGACCTAGTCATACAGTACATGTCTCCTAGGCAAGTTACTAGGTTGATTCAGAGGGTTGGTAGGGCTGGTCATGGTGTTAATAGAGTTTCCAATGGGGTTATAGTTACAGCCGACCCTGAAGACACCCTTGAAGCTATGGTTATATGTAGAGCTGCATTGAATGAGGAGCTTGAGCCAGTTAAGGTTCCCGAGAAATCCTTCGATGTC
>NZ_JANGFQ010000256.1:0-3008 GCF_024707025.1 Candidatus Culexarchaeum yellowstonense | reverse complement strand
AATCTCTCCACAGCCTCATGTAGGCAAGTTAAATTTTCCATGCCAAGCCTTATAAGCTCCCTTATAGCTTCACTCCTAGAACGAAAAACGCCACACTCCACAAGCCGATCAATCTCCCTCAATTCCTTCTCACTCAACCTTACTGAAATAACCTTCATAACTATACGTGATATGAACATGCCACAAAAACACATAAACACTTCCATAACATACATCCACACTTAAAATTCAATTGTAACAGTCAATGAATATTTAGAGTTTATAATGTAAGGGGATACCATTCTGAAACTTATTATTGAACATGATAAATTCACTGCACAATTATTCAAATCTCCTATCCATGACTATAGGACATCCCCTCCAGAATTCATATATAGAATTCACATGTCTCTAAATCAAATCAGTGTAAATTGAAAGAATTCTTGTGAAGTTCACATTATTTGAATGTCTTAGATTCAGGAATTCAGGAAATGTGATGACTTCTACCCCAGAACTATACTTTCGCCCCAGAACTATCACGCCATATTCCACTTACCTCCAAACGAAATTTAAACTCATCATCCCTACTTCCCGAGTTTTAAAGTTACATTTTGGATATAGAATTTCTAGAGTGGGATTGTGGGGTTTAAACCTCACATTATGCTCGTTAAAGTTGTTGGGAAAATTTAAGTGTAATTGGAATGTGATATCTTGTGAATATATGAAGCGAGAAGAAGGGAAATGGATGAGAGGGGAAGAGGTAGAAAAGCTTCTTGTGGAGGTCATTGAGCCTACAGTTAAAAGGGTGTATGGTATGGGGATTAAGGATATTTTGGATCGAATAAGTACGATCAACAGAGAACTTGGAGAAATTTCCAAAACAATAAATATGCTTGTAGCGAGGATAGATGGAATGGATAAAACAATAAGTGTGCTCGCGACGAGAATAGATGGGATAGATAAAAGGATTGATGACCTTTGGAAGGTTGTGGTAGCTGTCCTTGGAGGAACTTTTGGAGCTTTAATTGGAATAATATTGATGCTCATAAAGCTTCTGATAACATGAAAAAAGAAGCGAAGTTATCGAAAAATGGAATGTTAGATTTTACATTATAGACATCAAGCAATTCATTTCTCATACAAAATTCTCTATTCAAACCTACATAAAATTTGACGCTTCCAGTTAAGGGGTTGTCTATGCAAAGAACTGGGTGGAGTATGTAAATTAACTTGGATCGGCTGATAATAGCATGATAGCTATTCAAATAGCCTCCAGTTAGATCCACCAAGGTACAACTTCACCCACCTCTTCAGCAAGCTCCCTAAGCTTCCTTCTAACCCTCTTATGGTAGTGATAGGCGAGTATAATGATGAGTGTAATGATAGGTGCCATTGTCATGAAGGTTAGGATGGGGTATTCAGCTGTGACAATTACATAAACGCAAAATAGGAGTGCAATTATCATGGAGATTTTGTAGGCTACACATTTCCCCTTCAATTCCCTATACTCCCGCCTCCTCCAATCATCCATTACATCAACCACCATTCACAATCCATCTCAAAGTATTCGTCAAAGTAAATAATAATGTTTATCCATGAAGATGCCCATTACATCCAATCTAGACATATCAAATAAATGATCGTAGCACATGCTTTTCCAATGTTAACGTATACATCAACCCCCATTAAGAGATTATAGCATGAATATTGCGAGTTAAAGCAGGCATCCACGATCAGCACATCTCATACTCTTCATAGCCCTACAGCTCAGCGCTGCAATGGCTCATCATACACATCTAAACTTTTTAAGAAATCCCAAAATATATTTTCCGACTTCAAAAACCTAAACCAGAACCTCCAATCCCCTATATCGGGTTCGCACAGGAGTATGTGAAGCAGGGGTGAAAAGTTGTACAATCGAACCTAATGGAAATGTACTTCCCTGTCCAGCATTCGAAGATTTGCCCATGTTTATAGCAAGAAACATTAGAGAACAAAGTTTAGCGGAGATATGGAATAAATCTAGAGTATTTCTTGGTATTCGAAAATTTTGGATGGAAACCAAAAACTTTTGTGGATGCAAGTATTTTGAGATTTGTAAGGGAAGATGCCTTGCACAACGCTACTACTCATATGGTAGAATGGATGGGGGCCAGATCCAATATGTCCAAAAAGTTTACTCCAAATTTAAATAAAAAATTTTCATAATAAACGTCGGAGTAAATGCTAGTCACGGGACTTTAAGGAGTCCCATTTTTGATGATGGTACTTTTATATTTGTTCCGATTCCTGAGACTCGGGAGCCAGAATGTCCTCTTCTACCCTTGTATCGAGAAATTATAGATCCAAAATATATACCTCAGAAGTTCCATGAACGAAGGGTTCACAATGATCCCGAGTTTATCACTTTCACATATGGTGATTTTCCCACAATTCATCCTAGAGCAGCAAACCTCAAGTATATTTCTGAGGGGGACTATCTTTTTTTCTTAGCTAGTCTTGTCTCTTATAGTAAAGGACACTTTACTAACAAAAGGGGCTTCTATTTAATCGGCTTTTTTGAAATTGAGAAGATATTGAAAAATGTTACGCAAAAACCTACCGACGAAGACTTAAAATTATTTGGTCAAAACGCTCACATAAAACGAGGACTTTGGAAACCCACTGCTTACGCTGGGAGCTGGATCTTTAAAGGTTCAGGCAATTCTAAGCTATTTACATATGCGATCCCGTTTACGAGAGAAATAGCAGAGAAAATCATATCATTTTCAAAGGGTATAAACTGGAAATGGCCACAGAATCGGACAGACTTACAAGTTATAGGCTCTTATTTCAGATCTTGTCGTATTATTAAGGATAAAAGTGCCACTAAATTGTTTTGGGGATGGGTGAAAAGGTATGGAGGGATCTAGGAGAGTTTTATTCAGGGCAGACCTTTGAAACCTTCTCATAAACTGCCTTGAACAATTCACATGTTATTAAACATTATTCAACAAGTATAAATGTAAAATTGGAGAAGTGTTAATCGA
>NZ_JANGFQ010000156.1:0-3046 GCF_024707025.1 Candidatus Culexarchaeum yellowstonense | reverse complement strand
ACAACCTCAGCTCCAGCTCCAAGGGAATTTAAAAGTTTAAGTAAAGCTATACATGTGTTCGCCTTATATGCGTAACATATTAGAAGTTTATCGTAAACTCCACTTATAGCATTCCTCAAAATCTCATAATTATGCTTAACAACATCACCATCAATGAAATACAATGGCGTACCATACTTCTCAGCCAAATAATTTAAATCAACACCCCTACCCCTCAGCCTACCAATATAATCCAAGAAGAAATCACTTTCAGCATGCATCCGAAGTTACCTCACCAAAATTGAAGTCAATATATTATTTGAATTAAAATTTAAAAGTGCTTGTGAAAATAGCGTTTTCAGCCACTATTGCCAGTGTTTAGTGCACAAAATTATAATGTATATACATGATGTATGCATTTAAGAAACTTGTTTGAGGTATTCCTCGGGTACTATATTTCCTATGTTCAATATGTGGTTGGGGTCTAAAGCATGTTTAATTTTAGCTATTTCCATAAGGCCTTTACGACCATACATGAGCTCTAGTAGAGGTCTTTCCTCATCATCTTCCACGTAACTCTTTTTCCCAACTCCATGCTCACCCGATACTGTTCCACCTAACTGCACAGCTTTCTTTAAAAGTAATGTACATGCTTTTACAGCTTTCTCCAATTCTTCACGGGTCCTTGGCAAAAAGTTGAAATGTAAGTGGTTGTTCCCTATATGACCAAAGTTGACATAAGGTATACCAGTTCCATCTCCAACTTGACGATATGTAGCCATCATTTCATCAAAATTCTCTTCAGGAACAACTATATCCGTTGCAACCTTCCTCGTACCATGTGCGCGAACGAAATTATTAACCCCTTCTGGTAAGGCATGCCTTATCTCCTTCGCCTCTCTTGCCCAATCTGGGGAGAAGGATGTCATGGTTTCTAAGACTTTACACTCCTCTAGAAGGCTGACAATTCCCTCTAGAGCCTCTCGCGCCTTATTCTCATCACGGATTTCCAATTCAAAGAAGATTATTCCATTGGAGTTCGCTGGGATTTTTGGTGGAGGATACTTCTTCCTAATAAACTCCACAGAATTCTTGTCGAAGAATTCTATTGAAAGCAAGTTGACAGAGTATTTCGAGAGAAATTGCCTATGGGCTTTAAGCACTTTTGCGAACTTTATGGCGTCATCCTCCCTTGAAAAGTGTGCAAAAACTGGGAGTATTGCTTTTGGCTTTTCTATAAGCCTAACTTCCACTTCACTTATCACGCCTAATGTCCCTTCAGAACCTATGAATAAGTCTATTAAATCCATGTTGGGTTTAACATAATAGCCTGCAGCATTCTTCTCAACTTTCGGCATATTATAGGTTGGCAGTTCAAGATTTATTTGCTCCCCACTTGTCAACACTATCGTAAACTTATTTCCATCTGCAAAAACTTCTCCACGCCTAATATTCAACACATCCCCATTTGGAAGGACCACACGCAATCTCCTCACATATTCACGTGTAGAACCATAATGGAAAGTTCTAGCTCCAGAAGCATTCGTCGCAACATTTCCACCTAGAAAAGCAGTCGTCTCAGTTGAATCGGGAGGGTAAAATAGACCTTTACTTTCAACCATCCTCTTAAAAATTTCCACAGGAATTCCAGGAGGCGCAATAGCATAAAACTCTCCAGTATCCTCATCTTTCCCTATGAAAATCGAATACCTCTTACCTGACTCAGAATATTCAACAAGCTCTCCACACGCTAATTGCTTAGGATAAACTTCAGTTAACATTTCAGTTGACAATACGATTCCACCCAATGGAACCCTTGAACCAGTTATGCCAGTTCCAGCCCCAGAAATGGTTACACGAACCCCCCTCCTATTCGCCTCCTTCAAAACTTCAGCAATCTGCTTCTCATCCCTTGGAAATACAACTTCATCTGCCTTCCCAATTATAATCACAGATTCATCCCTAACATAATTTTCAATAACCTTCGGATCACTAATCCTCTTCAAAGCCTCCTCCCCACACAAAGGTTCACGAGGAAATTCGGCATAAATCAAATTCCCTGGCATTAACTCAAAACCTCCGTAAAAAATAATTGACTCCAATGTTTGTTTATATAAATTACTGGTGAAACATGAAGGGAGAATCGGTAAGAAGTTTTAATATAAGCCCTTAACTATGTTCTTGCTCAGCAATTATATACCCAGACAAGTTTTAATGAATTCATCTTCAAGAAATCCTCCACTTATTTTTAAGGGGTACACTACACGCTTCTAGGACACAGATTTTATCAGCAAGCCTTAATATCTATCGAACATTTTGTTCAACAAACAAGACAGTAACTATTTCGAAGATACGACAAACAGACGTCGCTTTTATATCGAAGTTAAAAAAAAAGCTTGGTTAAGTCTTCTATTAATACTTTAAAATTTATTTATTTGAATGATTCAAGAAGGAAGTTAACAGCAAATTAATAGGCATAACATAATCTAGGAAAAGGATAAATCCATGTAATCAATTTATTAATTGTTGTTAATGAAGGTACTTGCTAGAAATTCTTCTGGAGGGGTGATTTGATGGCCAAAGTTAAGGTTAAGTATTTTGGTAGACTGTACGAACTCTTAGGCGTTAGGGAAGAGAAATATGATGTTGAGAATTCAACAGTAGCTGATTTGCTTATGAAGCACATACCTAATAGACACTCTGAAATTTCTAAGGAATTAAGAGAGACCATTTTTACAACGGTTAGAGGTGAGGTTGCCATGGACAGGGATACAACTATGCTTAAAAACTATTTCATACTGGTCAATGGATTACATCAAAACCTTACTTATATGCTTAAAGATGGCGATGAAGTAGTCATTTTACCATCAGTTGAAGGTGGAGATTGCGAATATAACGTAAAAATAAAAAATTAATGGGAAAAATTTAGATTTTAGTTTCATGCGATTCCATCAATCTTTAGGTTGAAGGTGGAATCCCTTCTTCGTTCCATCCTCTTAATTTATAGTATTCTTTAAGCATTTTTTCAAACTCTTCCCTCTGAATTCTTTCTCCTTTCGAAGCTCCC
>NZ_JANGFQ010000183.1:0-3050 GCF_024707025.1 Candidatus Culexarchaeum yellowstonense | reverse complement strand
TTTTCACACCTACGTTTATGAAACTTTTTGTAAATAAACCTTTCCAAAAATACAAAAAACCCATGACACGCACCATGTTAAAACTGCATGTAATCTCCTAGATCCCCATGTTGTTTTCACAATCTCTTAAAGTTCTCCCAACCCCCCACAACTGACGTAAGTGGTCTTATATCAGCTAACTGACATAAGTTGTTTAATGCTAATTTTTTATTGATATATGTGGTAAAGAATTTTATCAGCAATTTCATCTTCATAACATCAACCTGGATTTCTAGGGTTATATTGGAGATATGTATTATAAGTTTTCAAAAGCGTGAGCTACATAGTATATGGGGATTATGTTTGAGGGTTTTCTATAGGGCTGCTATCGCATCATTCATACTCACACTCTTCTCCACAATCCACTCAGCATTTTACCTTATGCCTCAGCCTCTATTAAGCTCCTTCTTCCGATCTGAGTACCCATTATCTATTCATTACAAAGATATTTTCTGTGCTGATTTTCGCGTTCTAACATTAGTCTCGCTAGTGTTAGGATTCATTCTATATCTCACCTTATACTACGCCATCTTCTCCGGTGTACGAGCCGTGGTGGGTGATGAGTTAAGGTATAAGGTGGCTATGCTGGTCATATGTATTGTAGGTGTAATAATACCTGTTATATACGGTTCTGCCCCTGGTGCTGTGGAAGCTGTAAGCTTTTATTATCCCGTCTTCACTATACCAAATGTTTTAATGGAAGCAGGTTTTAGGGGTATACTTTATTGTGGAGGATTGACTTTTAATGAGCGCCCTTCCATAACTCCTAATCCTCTACTAAGCTTCATATTATCACCACTCATAATCTCACCAACCATACTCTTAGCATACCTATTACATGCAATTTATAGGCGATTGAGGCAAAAGTTATTCTTATACCTCACAATATTAGCATTAGCGCAATTCACAGCTCTAATCCCCCTCACCCTATTACCCTCCATAATAACACTAATCTACCTACACTTCCTAGCACCATTCACAGGCATTATATTATGGGCCACTATGGGATTAGCATTCCTAAGACTACTCAAACATTAAAATAGACTCGGCAACCTCAATTTAAGTGACAGTTGAAGAGTAGCAACAATTTAAGGAGGCCCCCAATGTTCTCTCTACCTACTTGTTAAGCCTTCATGGAGCCTAGTTCGGGAAGTTGTAGCATAGTTGTTTAAAGAGCTCTATGCCTATTAACTTGCAGAAGTCGTATTTCATTCCAACATACAATTCCAGCAAACATCTCCATTAATTAGTTAACATTATTATGAGAGAAATATTTTTGGGTTTTTAAGGCTAATTTCACGAATGTTAGCATGGATGGAACTTCCCATAAAGGTCCCACTACTGTTGCTAAGGCCGCTCCGGAACCTGCGCCAAATACCACTGTGGCGGTGGCTATTGCAACTTCAAATTGAGTGCTTGAGCTTATGAAAGCTATTGTTACAGCGTCTTCATAGCTGAATTTTAGAAGCCAAGGTATTACGTAGAAAAGTGTGGCCATTGTAAAGAAGTGTATTAGTAATGGTATGGAGATTAATCCTACAATGAAGGGTTCATTGACGATTATTTCCCCCTTCAAGGAGAAGAGTATTATGATTGTTGTAAGCAATGCCAAAGCTGCAATGTTCCCTATCAGTAGACGAAATCTGTTATTAAACCATTCTTCTCCTCTCCTCATAATGAGAGCTTTCCTTGACATTTGCCCAACTATTAAGGGTAACCCAACAAAGAGAATAACGCTTTCCGCTATTGGGGTTATTGGAACAGGAATACCTCCAACTCCAAGGTAGAAGGCTGCCAGAGGCGCATAAAGTATGAGGGTTGATAAAGCGTTTATCGCAGTTATCACAACGCCTTTAGCTACATCGCCATTCGCCAAAAGAATCCAAAATAGAACCATACCCGTGCATGGGGCTATCCCAAGCAGGATAACACCCGCTGTATATTCTGAATAGTTGCTTAGAAATAGGCGGGCTAGCAAAGCCATAAGAGCTGGAGCCACAACCCAGTTACCTATCAATGTGAGAATTACGGGTTTTGGAGATTTGGCTGCCTTCATGATTTCCCCAAACTCTATGTTCACCATGGTTGGATACATGAGGAGGAATAGGCATACCCCCATGGGAATCGATATATCCCCAACTTGAAGGGACTCAATCCATGAACCAATCTCTGGGAGGAACTTGCCCAGAAGGAAGCCGACAATCATGCTGAGAATAACCCATAAAGTGAGGTATTTTTCAAATAAGCCTAAAGTAACCCGACTTTCAGACATTTTATACGCCTCCCCATTTTCTAATGTCACAATTTTTCTCCTTTGACGTAAATGTAGAATATAGTTTCTCCTAAACGGAATTCGCTATTTAAAAGGTAATGGTAGCCTTCCCTATGTTCAGGAATTGTGTTTTTGTGGTAACGTTCTTCCCATATCTGTTTTACTAGAGGTGTAAGGTCAACGATTTCTATGTTCTTCAAGCCTGCACTTGTCATCCATTCCTTGAAGTCGTTTTTGGTGGCATAGCATAGGTAATTGAGACCTATTGATTTGAGTTCATTTCCAACGTGTTCTGGAATTCTCTTTGTGGCAATAACGTCCGTTAGTATCATCCTCCCACCCTCCTCAATACACGAGTCATCTCAACTTGCCCTATCTCTGTTGGTGTAGGTGTGGGGAATATTATGAATTCACTGATTAAAGCATCAAACTCTTCATCAGGAAATGGAATCCTATGCTTCTCAGCTCTATGAAATTCTATGATGCCTTCTAACCCCATTTCCCTTAATCTTTCCAAGCTCCTTTTCAAGCATCCCTCATCAAGCTCTAATCCCATAATCTTCCCATTAAAGCCCTTTTCCTTCCCCGCAAGCCAGAAGGCAACATCACCCTCACCACTACAAAGCAATAGAATCTTCTTAGCATCCAACGGTTTTAAATCTCCATAGATTCTTCCTAAGATCACAGCACTCAGCTTCTTAACTTCATCCTCAGTCCATTGTGTCATTACTACACCCTC
>NZ_JANGFQ010000259.1:0-3081 GCF_024707025.1 Candidatus Culexarchaeum yellowstonense | reverse complement strand
AGAAACTAGAGATGGTGAAAATAGCATATAATAGGCATTACATGTTGGAATTTACATTCTTAGATATCAATTTGATATCCCTTGAAGCAACATACGGTGTTATAAACATGCTGATAAGAACACTTACAATGACAACTACAAAGCAGACATTATTATAGAGCCCAGGGTCACCAACAAACAGTCCCTTTGGATCATAAATTAATGGAAGCCTAGAAGCAACTAGAGTTGATAGACCATTAGCTATGGAGAATTTAATTATGTCAGATTCAACTACACTCAATTTAACCATATAACCATACAATCTAACGACGAGAAGTCTAGAACATAAAACCATTAACGACGCACATAAACCAATAAACAAATAGTTGAGGGATATATTAGTGATTAAACCCACATACACAAAGAAGAAGGATTTTAGGAGGAAAGTTATTTCCTCATGAAATTCCCGTAAATGGCTTATTTCAATTTCAAACATTTCTCTAAATCCAAGCTTCCTGAAAATAGAATCACTATTAACCAATAGCAAACCAAAGAACAGTAATGTAAGAGCCCCAGAAGACTCCACAACACCCTCAGAAACAACGTATATTAAGAAAACCATAGCTATGGTCAGAATATAATTGAATTTCTGTCCCCTAAGCTTATTCAAAACAAAACTCCAAAAACATCCACTTAAGGAACCAAAACCCATGGAGAAGATGAAGGATAAAAATATATTCCTAAAACTATCGACAAGAGGCAACTCTGGAGACATAATCAACCTAATTAACGTTATAACACAAATGAAACTTAAGGACGTGGAAAGCACAGACTCCAATAATAGGGTATTCTCCACATCCTTAAAATCAAAATTTAAACGTTTAAGTGAATGGAAGAGGCTTGAAAGAGTTACAGGACTAGTATTCAACATTGCACCTAGAAGTAGGCAATTTAGAAAACTTATAGAACCACTAAGAACAGAATATAAGAGAGCTGCAACAAAAATCATGTTCACAAAATAGTACATGAATGCTAAAAGTAAGCTTCTGGAAAAGACTTTAATGAAAGTATCTAAATCCATGTTTATACCAGCATCAAATAGGATTATACATAAAGCTATTATGCTCATGAATGGAGAAGCCCTTATAAATGGTTCAGGATCATACAATTTAAATACTGGACCAATAATAAAACCGAAGAGTAAAAGCCAAATCACATCTGGAATCTTAGTTTTAACATAAAATAGGTTCCCCAAGTATCCAAGGAAGACTGTGAAAACAAATAACAGAAATATGCTTATATTAATAGACAAGCAATATCACCCTAAACTGAAAGTCCATAAATAGATATTGTGAAAACTAAAGTTAAACCTTATGAATGGAAATTGCAATATCAGCAAAACAAGTATCAATTATAGAGTTGATATGGGAAGATTTCAGCTTCAATACAAATTACATCGAGCAACTCAAATGGTGTAAAAGAAGTAGCTAATGGAAAATGTTATATTAATGATGATGTAAAGGGGTTTGAATAAAATCTATGGGAATAGAGGGGCTATCAATGAAGAGCAGCATCATGATGGGCGCTGAAAACGATCTAAAAACGCTCTTTAACAAATTTAAAGGTAAAGCAATGATAATAGGACCAAAGATCCCAGATGGGGAGATCGCCATAAGATACTGTGAATTAAATAATTACGATGAAATACCGAGGGGGGTGGAGGATTACCAAGAACCTGGCAAATACAGATTAATGCAAGGAAACTTCTTTAGACATGGTTTCGATTCCCCAAAGAGATATCTACATCCACCAACATTAAAAATAGTTAGGGTAGAAAAGGGACTTGAAATAAAACCATACAATTATGATCCAAAAGAAATCGTGTTTTTTGGCATAAAACCATGCGATGCAGCAGCAATAAGAGTTATGGATAAAACGTTCACATGGAATAAAGACGCATACTATAATGCCCAAAGAGAGAAGATAACGATAATAGTGGAAAACTGCACAAAACCTGGGAAAACATGCTTCTGCGCCACGATGAGGGCAGGTCCCAGAATCACTGAAAACTTCGACATAGCATACACAAGAATAAATGGTAAAGTATTATTTGAAGCTGGAAGCGTTAAGGGGGAGGAAATATTGAAGGGATTGGAAACTTTAAAACCAGCATCAAATGAAGTTATAGCGGAATTCATCAAATTGATGGATGAAGCATATGAAAAAGCAAAAGCACAGTTCACAACAATAAACCTACCGGAAAAACTTGAAATAAACATTGCAAACGAAAACTTATGGAAAGAGTTATCTGAGAAATGTCTTGCATGTGGAAATTGCACAATGGTATGTCCAACATGCTTCTGCTTCGACATATATGATGAATCACATCTAGACGAATACGTGGACAGAGTGAGATACTGGGATAGCTGCTTCACATACAAATATGCGGAAGTTGCTGGAGGACACTTCAGACCTGAAATATGGGCAATGTATAGACAATGGATGCTACACAAATTCTCATACTGGAAAAAGCAATTTGACATATTTGGATGCGTTGGATGTGGAAGATGCATAACTTGGTGCCCAGCTGGAATAGACATAAGGGAAAATGTTAAAAAAGCTTCTGGGGGGTGTAAATGATGGTTTACAAGGAATATATACTGAAAAAAGCATTAATAAGTAGGATAACGCAGGAAACGAAAGACACATACACATACCATATAAAGCCATTAGAAGATGAAATTAAGGGGGCTCCTGGACAATTCAACATACTCTATGCTTATGGGGGAGGAGAGATACCAGTCGCTATTAGTGGAATAGAGAATGGGGAAATTATGCACACAATAAGGTTTGTTGGGGCAGTAACCAGAATGCTGAGTAAAATGAGGAAGGGAGAAATAATTGGTTTAAGGGGGCCTTATGGAAACGCATGGCCATTAAATGGAAGTAGAAAGCAGGATATACTGATAGTTGCTGGCGGAATAGGGTTAGCCCCACTAAGACCAGTGATAATGGAAGTTAAGAGGAATAGATCAGAATATGGTAAGTTGATGATATTGTATGGTGCAAGAACACCGCAAGACCTACTATACAGAAGGGAAT
>NZ_JANGFQ010000246.1:0-3097 GCF_024707025.1 Candidatus Culexarchaeum yellowstonense | reverse complement strand
GGTTAGGAAGGTTGTAATTACGGCTGGTGGGCTTGGTACTCGTCTGCTTCCTATGAGTAAAGAGTTGCCGAAGGAAATGATGCCGATATTTTTAAAGGGTATAAATGATGATATAATATTGAAACCGCTTCTTCAGGCGCTTTTTGAGCAATTTTATAGTGTTGGTTTTAGAGAGTTTTGTTTTGTGGTTGGTAGGGGTAAGAGGGCTATTGAGGATCATTTTACACCTGATTGGAAGTATGTGGAGTTATTGGAGGAGAATGGTAAGATTGCGTTTGCTAATGAGTTGAAATCTTTTTATGGTATGATTGAGAAGTCGAGAATTATGTGGGTGAATCAGCCTGAACCTAGGGGTTTTGGTCATGCTGTATTAATGGCTGAATCTTTTGTTGGTAATGATCCATTTTTTGTTGCTGCGGGAGATACGTATATAGCGTCGAATGATTTTATAGTGAATATGATTGATTTATTTTCTAATAAGCATCTTTCTGCGGTTTTGCTTCTTCAAAGGGTGTTAGATCCTAGTCAGTATGGTGTGGCTGTGGTTGATGGTGGGAGGGTTTTGAAGGTTGTTGAAAAGCCTAAGGAGTTTGTATCTGATTTAGCTATAATGCCTTTTTATATTTTTGACCCTGTTGTGATGAAAATAATTCCTCAATTAAAACCTGGTGTTAGTAATGAGATTCAATTAACGGATGCTATACAAAGATTGATTGAGATTGGTAGGGTTGAGGCTGTGTTCTTGAGTGATAATATTTTAAGATTTGATATTGGTACGCCAAGAACGTATTGGGAGGCAATAAAAGGTTCATATAAATTGGCTGGTGGTAAAGTTGATTGAGAATCTGTCTGGTAAAAGAATCTTAATTAGTGGTGGTGCTGGTTTTTTAGGTAGTCATTTGATCGAGAAATTAAAAGGGTGCGAGATCACAGTTATTGATGATTTTTCTACAACAGCAGTAAATTACTTACCAAGAAATGTTAAAATAATAAAAGAAGGAGTGGAACGTTTCACAACTAATGAAAAGTTTGATATAATTATACACATGGCTGCTAGACCATCACCTGATGATTATATGGAACATCCAGTAGAAACAATGCTTTCTAACTCTATTGGAACTTATAATATGCTTGAGATTGCAAGAAAAAGTGATGCTCTTTTCATGTATACATCAACATCAGAAGTTTATGGCGATTCAGAGATTATTCCCACTCCAGAAACATATTGGGGCAAAGTGAATCCAATTGGGCCACGTTCATGCTATGATGAATCCAAGAGATTTTCTGAAGCCCTTTGCATGTCATATTATAGAGAATATGGTTTAGATGTAAGAATACAAAGAATATTTAACACATATGGTCCCAGATTAAGGCATGATAGTAGTTATGGCAGGGTTATCTCTCGCTTCATTTATCAAGCATTAAAGGGGGAGGATCTAACAATACATGGGGATGGTATGCAAACACGAGCATTCCTCTATGTTGATGATTGGATTGATGCAACCTTAAGAATGTTAACACTTAAAAATTTAGCTGGTGAGGTCATTAACATAGGTTCAGATAAAGAAATAACAATACTTGAACTAGCAAATAAAATAATTAACTTAACAAGGAGCACATCTAAAATTAAGTTTTTACCTAGCAGACCTGATGACCCAAAAAGAAGGGCTGCTGACATTTCAAAAGCAAGAAAATTATTAAATTGGGAGCCAAAAACATCATTGGATGAAGGATTAGAGAAAACTATTAAATGGTTTAAGGAAAATATTTAGGTGATGAGCATGAACAAAATTACACTATCATTTTTTGGACTCGGTTACGTGGGATTAGTTTATGCTGCAGTATTCGCACATAAAAACATTCCAGTCATAGGATTTGATATTGATACAGAAAAACTAAATCTATTAAAATCTGGAAAATCCCCAATATTTGAACCAGGACTTGACGAACTAATAAAAACAGACATTGAAAAAGGTCTTTTAACCGTAACGGATGACCCCATAAAAGCAGTCCACAATTCTAATGTCACATTCATAACAGTTGGCACACCAAGCAACGAAGACGGAAGCATAGACCTCAAATACGTAATAGAAGCATCAAAAATGATAGGAGAAGCATTAAAAAATAAAGACGAATGGCACTTAGTAGTCATGAAAAGCACAGTCACACCCGGAACAACAAACGAAATCGTAAAAACCACAATAGAAAAAACCTCAAACAAAAAAGCTTACAAAGACTTCGGAATAGCAGTAAACCCAGAATTCTTAAAAGAAGGCAACGCAATAGAAGACTGCATGAACCCAGACAGAATAATAATAGGCGCAAACGATGAAAAAAGCGCCAAAATTTTAGAAGAAATATACCAAGACTTCAAAAGCCCAAAAATCATAACCAGCTTAGAAAATGCAGAATTAATCAAATACGCCAACAACGCATTCCTAGCAATGAAAGTCAGCTTCATAAACATGATAGCCAACCTCTGCCAAAAAATACCAGGAACAGACGTCGAAACAGTAGCAAAAGCAATAGGATTAGACAAAAGAATAGGACCACACTTCCTAAAAGCAGGAGCAGGCTGGGGAGGCTCATGCTGGCCAAAAGACCTCAAAGCACTCATAAAATTCGGAGAAAAAATGAACACAAAACTACCATTAGTAAACGCAACACTAGAAATCAACAACGAACAACCATACAAAATAATAGAACTAGCCGAAGAACTCATCGGCGAACTAAAAAACAAAAAAATCGCCATACTAGGACTATCATTCAAACCAAACACAGACGACATAAGAGACGCAGTCTCAATCAAAATCATTAAAACACTACTCAACAAAGGCGCACACATCACAGCCTACGACCCAGCAGCAATGAAAAACTTTAAAAAACTCTTCAACAACATCACATACGCCAACACCCCACTAGACTGCATAAAAGACGCCGACTGCGCACTAATAATAACCGAATGGGACGAATTCAAAAAACTCAAACCAGAAGACTTCACAAAACTAATGAAAAACCCAGCAATAGTAGACGGCAGAAGAATCTACAACCCACACGAATACACAAAACACACCAAATTCAAAGCCATAGGACTCGG
>NZ_JANGFQ010000248.1:0-3106 GCF_024707025.1 Candidatus Culexarchaeum yellowstonense | reverse complement strand
GCACTCAAAATATTCCCAACGAGGAGGAGTAAAATTTCTGGATTAATGGGTGAAAATGAACTCATCGAATATGCCAAGAAGTGCACTGGATGTAGAGAATGTGAAAGGAGTTGCCCACAAAGTTTACCAATATCCACAGCCATGGCTAAAACAGCTAAGGGGGACGTGAAAGCTTTAGCCTCACTATACAATAGATGCTTCGCCTGCAGTAGATGTGAGAAGGCATGCCCAAGAAACATACCAATATTAAACATGATACTGAAATCCTCAGAGGAAATCATGAAAAATGAGAAGTTTAAGATGAGGGTTGGTAGAGGGCCCATACAAGACACTGAGATAAGAGCTGTGGGTAGGGATATAGTTTTGGGGACAATACCCGGAGTCATAGCCTTCGCTGGATGCGCCAACTGGCCTGATGGAGCAAGTGATGTAGCTGAAATGGCATATGAATTCGCTTCCAGGAGGTATATAGTTGTGGCATCAGGATGCTCAGCTATGGCAATTGCAATGTATAAAACTGAAGAAGGGAAAACGCCATACGAAGAACTCAGTGGAGAATTTACAGCTGGAGGTTTAGTTAACGTTGGTTCATGCGTAGCTAATGCACATATATCCGGTGCAGCAATAAAGATTGCAAACATATTCGCCAGACTACCATTAAGGGCAAATTATGCTGAAATAGCAGACTACATACATAATAGGGTTGGAGCAGTGGGGATAGCTTGGGGTGCAATGAGCCAAAAAGCTGCAGCAATAGCCTCAGGATTCTGGAGGCTTGGAATACCAATAATAGTTGGCCCCCATGGAATAAAGTATAGGAGAATGCTATTGGGGAATGCTGAAGATGAGAATGCATGGTACGTTTATGATGCTAAGACTGGAGAGAAGGTTTACGGTGGACCTGCACCGGAACACCTATTCTATGCAGCTGAAACTAAGGAGGAAGCTATGGTTATGGCTGCAAAGCTATGCATAAGACCAGCAGACACACCACAAGGTAGAGCAATAAAACTCACAAACTACATATCATTATACAAGAAGTTCTTCGGAGAGGAGAGACTGCCGAAAGATGTACACTTATTCATTAGAAGTGAGGGGGATATACCAATAACATATAGGGATGAAGTCATCAGATATCTTAAGGAAGTTGGATGGGTGGAGAAGCCAGTAACATCAAACCCAACACATCTAACCGAAGTTGTTGAAAAGATGAAGGTGAGAGAAACATGAGCATAGAATATTGGGCTAAGGGGGATATACCACCAGGACCAATAAAAGCAACCGTAGTGCCAGATGTAAAGAGGTTGGCAAGCATAATTAAACAACATAAAAAGCCAATAATGATGATAGGTCCAGAAATACATAGGTTAAGTGAATTGATTGGTGGAGATATATTAAGCAACTTAATAAACATATCCAATAGTATAAAGGCTGAGATAACAGTCTCAGACAGTAAAACTGTTAGGGAACTCGATTCAAGGGGGTTCAAAGATTATGTGATAGCATTCCCACTGGAAGTGGTTCAAAAAATATCATCAAATAAATCCAATTACGATCTAGCAATACTCATTGGATTCCACTACTACTACGGCTGGCTACTACTAAACTACCTAAAACACTACGCATACAAACATCTAAATACAATGTCAATAGACCCATACCCACAACCCAATGCCACATGGACCTTCCCACTACTCCCACTCTCCATATGGTACAAAAACCTATGCCAATTGGAGGGGGAACTTAAACTCGTAAGTTGAATAGCATAAACTTTAAAATCCATTATTAACACATAATTATGGCTTTATAGAGGCGAATTGTATGGGCTTAACGATAAACATATTAAACCCAATTCAAGTTCCAGAAAACATACCAGTAAGAGTTTATGATATACCACCAGCACCAGAGAAGGGGATGTTCCTAGATATACCAGTAGATGTTGGACCACAATATGAGGGGCAAAGGGTTAGAAGGGAAAACATGTTTGTAGAATTTGGTGGACCAAAATTGAAACACAAATTTGAACTTGTTAGGATAAAGGCAAATCCTGAGGAAGTTAATGATGGAAAAGTGATAATTGTAGGTGAAGATATAAATGAATTGAAACGTGGAGGAACATACCCCCTCGCAATAATACTGGAAGTTTATGGAAGTAAGCTGGACCCAAATGCTGAGGGTGTAATAGAGAGAAGAGTTCATGAATTCTGCAATTACATACAAGGATTCATGCATTTAAACCAAAGATACGATATATGGCTTAGAGTCGCAGATAAATCTTATAGTAAGGGGTTAACATCATTCAAATATATAGGCACAGTACTATATAGGCTATTCAAATCTGCATTCCCAATAATAGAAAAGATACAAATAACATTTGTGACCAATGGAGAAATCGTTGGAAAACTATTTGATCAAGCATTGAAGGTATATGAAGCTAGAGATGCAAGGATATTCGGACTTAGGGATGAAGATGTAGACGTATTCTACTCATGTAGATTATGCCAATCCTTCGCACCAACACACGTATGCATCATAACACCTGAAAGATCGGCAAATTGTGGTGCAATAACATGGATAGATGCCATGGTGGCTGCGAAGATAGATCCGAAGGGACCCATAGCCACAGTTCCTAAGGGTAAACTGCTAGACCCAATAAGGGGGGAGTGGGAGGGAGCCAATGAAACTGTTAGAAAGCTTTCAGGAGGCTCAATACAAAGGGTAACATTATACTCGGCCTTCGATTACCCACATACATCATGCGGATGCTTTGAATGCGTAACATTCTACGTACCCGAAGTCGATGGACTGGGAATAGTTCAGAGAGGATACGCTGGTGCAACCCCAGTTGGACTTAAATTTGGAGATATAGCTGATTCAGCTGGTGGAGGAAAGCAGATACCTGGATTCTATGGTCTTGGAGTATTATACATGAGGTCGAAGAAGTTTCTACAAGCTGATGGTGGATGGAATAGAGTTGTGTGGATGTCATCTGAATTGAAGGAGAAGCTACTGGATGCAATACCACAAGAATTGCGTGACAAAATTGCAACTGAGAAAGATGCAAAGACAGTTGAGGAATTAAAGAAGTTTTTAATTGAAAGGAAGC
>NZ_JANGFQ010000153.1:0-3140 GCF_024707025.1 Candidatus Culexarchaeum yellowstonense | reverse complement strand
CATAAACCAACGCTGCAGTCAATGCTGAAGCAGATACAAGCATACTTCTCGACACCAAAGCATACACCAAATAAAACGTATAATGGTGCAATAATATAAAGGTTTGCCTATATATAGGCGAAATATTCATTAAATACGCATAAACCTAATAAGACCTTGTAAGATATTTACCATAATTTATTTTAACGAATTCTCTGTTTAGAAAATCGTTTAATGCTTTAGCAATGACTTCATCCCTAGAATTGTAACGCCCAATTTTAATGAGTAGGTCAATGTCCCTTAAAGTATCATCCGGGATCGATACCCGTATACTCCTCAAAGCATACACCACGCAAAAAAATGGTAGTATTAATGTTTTTACTTCCAATTTTTTGCAGAGAGTCAAATAAACTATTCACTCCAATACATATAAGCATTTCGCAAAACCATATGTCAATAAAAATTTCCTTTAAGAATTGAATATCTATGATGCAAAATCAACTTAACATTTAAACAAAGGGTAAAGTATTGTTGTTTTTTAGACGCATATAAACCTATGAATCACCCTCACTTTTTAAGCAGCTTTCTAAATCTTGGATGCAATTTGTCAATTATCAAGCTTTCCTCCAATGCTTTAACAACTTCTGGTAGGGCTCTTAATATATCTGTTAAGGTGACTATCCCCACAAGTTTGCCACGATCAATTATTGGAAGCCTCTTAATGTTATTATTTATCATGAACTTAGCCGCGTAAACTAGATCCATATCTGGATCCCCATAAATCAATGGTTTAGACATCACCTTCGAAACTTTTGTTGTCCTGGGATCTAAGCATGGAACTATCACCCTCTTCAACATATCCCTCTCAGTCACTATCCCAACAGGTTTACCATCCTTAACCACAACTAAGCATCCAATGTTATATTGCGACATTATATCAGCAGCTTTAACAACAGTTTCATCTTCATCTATGACCTTAACATCCTTAACCGCAATATCAATTATCCTAATCATAGCAGACCCTAAAAGAATTGAATTTTGAAGCTTAAAAAGGTTTAGTTAATATTAATAAGGGTTTCATTCCCACAATTAACCATGGGGTTATGGAGTACAAGTATACTTACCATAGGAAGAAGCTGATGTCACGTTACACTGCAATAAAGATAATTGAAGCATTAAATACCCGTAGGGGTTTTGCGAAAGTCAGTTTTGATTTAGGCATATCAGAGGAGGATGTGGAGATAGTGAATCGTGATTCCATTGTGATTGTGGATGGATTTGAAATTGAAATGGAATTGCTTAGAGAATTGATTGACAGTAACGATGTATACTGTCTTGAGGATGGGAATATTGTGAAGGTGGCGTTTTATGCTGATGGGAATTATTATAAGCTTAGATGCGTAGCGGAAAAAGCCGCACCGACACTGGAGATTAACGGTATACATATGCATAGAATAACTGGGGTAACCCCATGGGAAGATGCATTAATGAAAGTTAAAGCTGCAAAAGTTCATAAGGGATTGGAAGTACTCGATATATGCACAGGACTTGGATATACAGCAATAGCTTCAGCAAATATGGGTGCAAATAGCATAATAAGCATAGAAAAGGATATAAACGTTCTGAAAATAGCGGAAATAAACCCATGGTCTAGAGGATTGGAGAATGATAGGATAAAGATTATAGTTGAAGACGCAGCAAAAGTTGTGCGTGAAATGGGGGATGAGGCTTTTGATAGAATTATACATGATCCACCAAGATTTCAATTGGCTGGAGAACTTTATAGCATGGAATTCTACAAGGAGCTTTATAGAGTTTTAAAGTTTGGAGGAATCCTATACCACTATACAGGTCAACCTGGAATAAAACGTAGAGTAAACTTCGTTAAGGGGGTTTCAAATAGGCTTAGGAGTGTTGGATTTAAAGTTGAGGTTAAGAGGGATTTAATGGGGGTTTTAGCCTTCAAACTCTAAAGCTTCCTGGAAACATTATCTAGAACCCACTTCACATATTTGCTTAATAATGGTGGTAGATCCACAGGTCCAATATCCATAAACCCTCTAACAATAATGGATACAGCTTCCTCTTCACTAAACCCTCTGGACATAAGGTAATATACTTCATCTTCAGAAAATCTTCCAATAGCAGCTTCATGGGATAATGTGGCACTAGCATTCTTAGCATCCAATTGTGGTATAGCTCTTATAACAGCCTTTGAGGATAGCAACATACCCCTACACTCCAAGTGACCTCTACAATTATAGCCTTCACCCACAATAACCCCTCTGGAAATAACTTTGGCATCATCCTTAGCAATAACCTTTGAAACTATTTCCGCTCTACTACCATTACCATTAAGGTGAGCTTCACCTCCAACATCAATAACACTACCATTAGAAGCAACAATTATGGATACTAAGCTAGATCTGGAATTTTCACCATTAAGGTGTACTATTGGCATAGTTTGAATAGTTTTAGCTGGATTCACATTAATATAGATACTTGTGAACGATGCATCATCCTCCAATAAAACCCCAGTTCTAGGCCTAACATCAACACCTTCACTCCAAGAATGAATCATGGTATAAGTTAATTTACCACCCCTCTTAACATAAAATTCCGAAACACCAACATGCAGAGCTTCACCAACCCTCGGAGAAGCACAACCAGTTAAAACGTTAAGTTCAGCCCCCTCCTCAACAATTATAATATTATGAACATTCTGGGATAAACCGCTACTCTTAAGATAGAAGCATGCTTGAACTGGAAGTTCAACTTTAACGCCACTCTTAACCCTAATGAAAACACCACCACTACACTTAAGCTCAGAAAGGGCAGTGAACTTATCCATATCAACATTAAGAGCCCTCCAATAGTAATTTGGAATCCAATCATACAATTCTAAGGCTTTAGATATGGGTAAAACTTCAACACCTTCATGGAAAGAGGAATCCATAAGTATGCTGGAATCCACCTGCAAATAGCTTCCAGCCCTCCCCCTACCACTAAGATCTACACCAACTTCAGAAGCCTTCTCCTCCAAATCCCTAGAAATAGATTCAGAGGATTTAGATATAGATTTGAATTTTGAAATATCCAAATCCAAACCAAGAGCTGGAGGTTTATCGATTGCCCTCTTCGCCTTTTCCCTAACTTCCTCT
>NZ_JANGFQ010000119.1:0-3143 GCF_024707025.1 Candidatus Culexarchaeum yellowstonense | reverse complement strand
AGCCTTTTCCCTCTCCTCCTTAAGCATCCTCTGAAGCTCCTCAACCTGCTTCTTCGTCTTTTCAAGCTCAGCCCTATAGTCCTTCCCCTTCACCTGTCTCTTTATTATCTCGGCAAGCCTGGGCTCTTCCTCCATCCTCTTGAGCATGTATTGGGCTTCCTCCATTATTGCCTTCTCCTCCTCCTTCTCAAGTCTCTCCATGCTCCTCTCAAGTGGAGGTCGAGGTGGGAATAGATGCTTTTCTTCAAGTTCCTTTATTGCTGTCTCCACGCTTGTATAGTCTTTTGCACTTTTAAGTGCTTCTTCAAGGTCGAAATCCTTTGGGCCTAGGTCTTGGGCTAGGCATCTCCTCGTGAACTCATATATGAAGTCCTTTATACCCTTAGTCTTCAAATTCTTCTTTAGCTTTTGCCACCAATCTTCATCCCCATATTCCCTTTCATAATATTCAAATTGCTCCTCAGCATACTTCTGTGCCTCCTCCCTAATCCACTCGTCCATTGACATTCAAGTTCACCGCCTCTCTTTCTTCATCTTCTCATATTTTTCAATCATCTTTAAGAGCTTCCGCTTCTCCTCGATAAGTTCTTTAAGCAGTTTTTTCACTTCCTCAGTTTCCCTATCTTCACTCATCTTCCCACCAAACTTTATTTCCCTCAACAATTATTTATTTTTGTTTTTGTAGTGGAAAAGTTTATATGTTTCTAGTAGTATTAGTAGTAGTGATAAGTATGGTTTTGGAGACTAAGGTTAAATGTGATAGGTGTGGGTATGTTTGGGTTTATAGGGGTGGAATGTTCTTTGCCACATGTCCAAGATGTTATAAGAAGGTTGATATTAGGAAGAATAGGGTGTGTGAGAAATGAAGGAGGAGGAGTTTAAGCCCAGCCCCAATCAGCTTGTGAGCATGAAGGGGGTTGCTGCTGATAAGACTTTGAGGGAGTTTGAGCAGATTCTCAGGTTTGATTTCGTAGTGTTTAAGGATGGAACTGTGAAGGGGCAGTTGACCTTTGATCGTAGGCACATTCATCAGCCAAAACTTTCCAAGCCAATGGGGTATGTTTGGTTCAGTGAATACTTCCAGCTCTTAGACCTTGCAAAGATGTTTATGACTGCAGCAATAGTTAAAAGCATGATTTCAAAGTATGGGACGATGATTCAGCCTGACAGCCCAATAGTTGAGGAGACAGTTATGATGGCATTCAACAGTCTAGTGGATTTGATGAAGCAGGACGTTCCATTCCTCTCTAGGCTATACTTGAAGAAGGTTGTTGAGAAGATTAGGGAGTTGAGGGGGGAGAAGAGTGCGAAGTAGGCGAAACGTTGAAGAGGAAATTTGGGTTACATGGGAAGAGTATAAGGCTCAAGAGGAGGAAATAAAGAGGCTTAGGGAGGAAATTGAGAAGTATAAGCCTCCAGTTGAGGAGATTCAGAGGAGGATTGCTGAGATTGAGGCTAGATTGAAGGAGCTTGAAGTTGAGAGGGGTATGGTTAGAGGCTTAATTGAGGCGGAGTTGAGGAGGCTTAGGGATGAGAGGGGTAGGGTTGAAGGCGAACTTAAGGGGGTTTTGGCGTTTCTTGAGGCTAGAGGGTTGAGGCATGTTTCACGTGAGGAGCTTGAGGCTGAGAGGAGGGAGCTTGGAAGCTTGAGGAGGAGGCTTAGAAGGCTTAAGGCGAAATATGATGAGGAGGTTAAGCGTAGCTGGGGAAGCTACTCTGCAAGGGCGATGCATGAGAAGGATGAAGCTGAGAAATTGAGGATTCTGCTCAAATTCAAGAGGTATGCAACTGATGAGGAGAGGAAGAGGATGGAGGAGGAGTTGAAGAAGCATGAGGAGGAATACAGGAAGTGGAGTGAATTGGCAGGTGAATATGCAAGTGAGATGAGGAGCCTTGAAGCCGAAATGGATGAGATTTCCAGGGAAATTGATAGGAGGACTGAGGAAATGAAGAAGAAGGTCGTTTCACCATGGGTTTTGGAGTATGAGGCTAGGCTGAGGGATATCGATTCGAGGATCGAGAAGGCTGAAAGGGAGGGTGAAGAGAGATTGAGGGAGATTGAGGAGGAAGCCTCCAGGCTTACGGCTGAACGCATGAAGATGCTTGAGGAATTAAGGAAGCCTGCCCCTCCACCTGAACTTGTCGAGAAGCTTAGGAAACTTGAGGAGGAGCATGGAAGGAAGAAGATTTACAGGAAGCTTCTTGCACTTCACAAGCGTTGGCAGTATGAGAGTCATAGGAAGGGGCATGACATAATGGTTGAGGGCATTGCAACAGTGATAATTGAGGGATGGGAGGATGAATGGGAATATAAGAGGAAATTGAACGATGCAATATGGCATGAAGTTGACAAGAGGTTTAGAGGGGGATATTGGGAGGTTGGATGGGAAGAGTTGAAGAAGATTTTCAGTGGACAGGAGGAGACCGTAGGCTTCCAAGTGAAGTACACTAAGCTCCCCCCAAGGGACATAGTCATCGAGGAAATAGATTGGACTTACACAATTGAAAAGGAAAAGATTGGAGAGAAGGATGGAAAGCCAATATATAAGAAGGTTCCAATATTGAGTTTGAAGGAAGCCACCGCCAAGTATCCATTTGTGAAGATAGCTAGAATTGAGGGTGAGGAGACATGAGTGAAGATTTGGTTTTCACTGATGAGATACTCTTGGATTTCGATAATAGTCATCCTGGGAAGGCTTTGGATGTGGAGAGGATAGGGTATATTGCGAGGAAGCTTAGACTAGAGTTCAAGGAGATAAAAGCCTATAGAACTGCAAAGGGATTCCATGTTTACATGAAGTTGAAGGAGAAGGTTCACCCAATAACCGCAGTGCTAATTCAAGCCTTAATGGGCTCAGACTATGCCAGGGAAGCATACAACGCCATAAGAGTATACAATCTACTTGCATTCCCAGAGAAATATCCACCATACATGTGGCAGGCATGGAACGTATTGTACAAGGAGAAATATGTGGATGGGAAACTTGTCTCAAAAGAGGAATACGATGAAGAGTTAACCAAGAAACTTTGGGAGGTGGTTAAAAGGCATGATGAAGAATGAGGAAACAAAAATGTGGATAACGGAAATCTATGTTGGATGGATGAAGGAAGACGAACTATCCAAACTCGTTGAAGCATTAAAA
>NZ_JANGFQ010000139.1:0-3161 GCF_024707025.1 Candidatus Culexarchaeum yellowstonense | reverse complement strand
TTTCTGATTTCTTGGTATGATTTTAAGGTTTACGTTTCATACGATCATATAAAAATTATGTGTGGTTTAGTGGATTTTGCGTCTTAGTTTTTACTGTTCAGTCTTCTAAGTATGTTTGAGGCTTCATCGAGGAGTTTCTTGTCGTCTATGCAGTTCTTGTTCACGTAATCTATAAGTTCCATTGCAAGCCTCCTAATGGTTTGCTTCAACTCATAGTATTTCAATGTATTCTTCTCCGAAGGTGATACGTTTTCCAATCTATCCATTAGCTTCCTGAGATTCTCAATTTTCTCGTATGCTTCTTCAACGATCAATTCCTTCTTGACTCTACTTAGATCAACTGTGCATCCACCATTCATAATTTTGCTTTGAGCCATGATTCCACTCAACATTTCCCTTACATATTCGCTTAAACTTTTACCATGCTTATTTGCAATTGCAAGGAGGGATAGGTATAAGTCCTTTGGAAGATAGACTGTAACTATAACTCCATCACTTATCTTCCTCTTCCTACCCATATTTCCACTCCACAAAAAGATAGTATAGGTTTAACTTATAAATTTATTTATTTATTAAAAAATCACTAAATACCCATATATACCCTCAACTCCACTGGAAATATAGGTTCACTTATATAGGAGAATAAGTTAAATCTAAATTGAATGATGATTGGGTTGTTGCTGAATCGATGATGAATCGTCTCTCTCTGAAGTGAATTCCATGCCATACAAATGTTTAGGATGTAAACGCATATTCAAGGATATTGGGGAATTGGAGGAATACAGGTATAAATGTCCAAAATGCGGTTCAAGAGTATTCTATAAGACGCGATCACAAATTGTCAAGAGAATTAAGCTCTAGCGGACCTGAACCTACATTCAAATGTTTTTGACGGGGAAATCTAGGTTTGAATGTGCAAAAATATGTGGTGGTGATGATCTCGCAGGAAAAATATAAGTTTAACGGTTTAGCCCACGAAGAATATGCTGTCTGCAACTGAATCCACGATCTTAACTGCTCCGATCTGCTTCAAGTATTCCTCCTTCTCCTTAGCCTCCTTCTCGCTTAGAACCTTATCATAGCCGAAGCTTCCAACCCTTACACGTAGCCTTACTCCTTCTGGCAATCTGTTGATCTTGTATACTATGATGTGGCAGTATCTTGCATGCTCCATGAGCATGTTCCAATCCTCAATTATCTCAACCATACATTTCACCTCCAAAATTTAATGTTGAAATTATGGTATTTATAGGCTTCATAATCATTCAGATCCACCTTCCTCATCATTTAAAGCCAATTTACTTCTTTTATGTTTTAAATATTCTTGGAACGTCCATGTGTTATAAAGGTGTCTATTAACATATCTTGCAAAATGATTTAATAATGGTATATCATTTCTACCATTATACTTCATTACGTATGGCATTACTCCAAGCCTCCTTAGGACCTGAAACCTATAGTAATCGTTTCCCATGAAGTAATCCCATGTGTAATCCTCCCTTTTCACATTGTATCCGCATAGCATGTAGAACATCATATGCCTCCCAGGTATGCCATGCTTCCTCAATATTTCAATCCCCCTATAAACTTCGCTTTCAATGTTCAATATATCCCAACTGAAGTATAGTCTTGGAGCTTTGAATTGATCGTCCCTATACTTTATGTGGCTCAACCATTTTGCATTCTCATTTTCAATTAGCCTTATATCCAACCCTTGATTGAATGATACCATAAGCCTCTTCAATGCAAGCTCCCTCAAAACATCTATATGCCCATCGTATGCAAGTAGATTGTTATCTAATAACATGACCTTCCTATGCCTTGGATGGAGAAACTCCTTTAATGGTGCGTTGAACCTAATCTTCCCCTCCTTCAATGGAACTATACACCATGGGCAACTTCTAATGCATCCACGTGTTATGAAGCCAACTGAATAATTCAATCCATATAGGTCATAATCTGGCATTATGTGTTCAACTTCATTTGGCAATTGGCTTTTTAAATCAACCCCACTCCCTCCAAGCTCAACCTCCACGCCCAAGGATTCAAGCATCTTGACAATTCCCTTTGCCAATGGAGCGTTTTCACTGAATATGCAGCTTACATATGCACGATCATAATTCCTCATTGGAGAATTGATCGTCAAATCCAATGGCTTACCAAACCCCCTACGATACTTCCTTGGAAGCCTAATCAGATAGACATAATCCCCTCTACACTTATGCCAACTGCTCAACTTCATCAAAGCCAAATTAAACCAAACTGAATCAACATCAACCAACAAGACTTTCAAGGCATTGCAGCCCCAATTATCGCTCCTTTAATGGATCCGCATCTACTGCAAACCCAGCGGACCTCAAACACTCCATCCACGATCTCACGCACTTCTGGTATCATGGTTCCATTGCATGGAACTCTGGTTAAACGTTCATCCCCAGTGTTCGGGTCCTTTACAGCTACAATTATTGTGCCATGGCATGGTATACTTGAAAACTCAAGTTTCATTGGCAATCCTCCATTGCCTTATCTAATAGATATATGCACCAAAGGAATCCTGACCACCACATCATAAAGGATACGAGGATGATTATTCGAGCGTCAATTGAGTAGTTAACCATCAGCCACCATGAAAGGAATATGCTGGTAACAGTAGTTAGAATAGCATACCAAGCGTCATTCAACTCCCTAATTATCCTTCTGAAGCTATAATTCAAATTCAACCAGTATCCTCCCCCTAAGCATTATTCTATTCAAGATTTCAATGAAGCTCCATGCAGCGGACCTCAGCCTATGGCTTGGCAAATGTAATAGGAAGTCGAATTTCAATGCATTTGGATGTATAACGTATAATTTGAAGCCTTTTATTCCACGCCAAACTTCAGGCTTTAATTTGAGCAGGTCCTCCTTCCTCTCAATTGTATATACAAGTTTCACCATTTATTCATCCCCCAACATACTGGTATCGTATTTTCCCATCAAAGCAAAGCCAAACTTGAATTTCATTGTTTAAGAGTGCATCTAAAAGTGCATTCTTCAACTCTAAACTGCATTTCTCCCTCTCAATTACCTCCATAGCTTCAACTATGCTTAATGGTTTGTCAATTTTTGGATGGGGCTTATATCCACCCATAAAATACATCAGGTCCATCCAAACCCTCAAC
>NZ_JANGFQ010000224.1:0-3174 GCF_024707025.1 Candidatus Culexarchaeum yellowstonense | reverse complement strand
GCAATTGCAGTTTTACCGCTACCCGTAGGAGCAACGATCACACCCTTTCCCCTCTTCAAAAATATTTCAACGGCCTTCTCCTGGAAATCCCTCAATTTATATGGTAGAGGCATCTATCCTCCCCCAATAATTGCCCCCTTCATGCTTCCACACCTATCGCATTTCCAGACTACCTCAATAATCATGTATCCATTGGCTTCAATTTTTCTAATGTTCGGATGCATCCTCCCACCACACCTATGACATGGTATATCGGTGAACTCCATTTCAACCGCTAATATATTATAATGCACCGTATATTTAAAGCTTTTGGTTCAATAGAAAATAATGTTTCATGTTGAATGTATTTTGTGAGCTGTAAAATAGTCTGTGAAAATCATATATTGAGATTTATGAAATGGCGGGTGGATTATGGATGCTGTTCATGGCTCAATGTCAAATGATCTATGAAAATTGGCTTTCAAGTAGGCTTAAACCTACGTCATCAAGCAATAATGAGTGATGCAAATTGATGAGTGAAAACTGCATGATGCTCCTTGCAAGTTGTTTAATGAATGATGGAACATGAAGAATGTGAATTGACACCTGTATGGTGGAATTGATGTTTGAGTTGCAACGTTTCACATTGATGGATGTACGATGGAAAATTGAATATGGGTGGTGTTAGTTGCCTCCTGTATGATTATGGGTGATCATTGGCTTTCAGTGTTTCCACTTCATCAAGCAATGGAAATGAGTGTTGTAGCTTGGAGGATGTAAAATGTGAAAGGAAAGTTGATCTATGCCTTTTGTGAACTGGAGGTTGATGTTTGAGTCATAACATTTGAAATATGTGGAATAGCTTTTAAATAATGTTCATTGACTTTCAATGGCTAAAGCCATTTCATCAAGTAATGTGATTGTAAGTTGGAGGTTGATGAGTGCTAGATGCAATGTGTAAGCAGTGATGTGGCTTTTGGGTGTCGTTATTTGTAGAATGTGAAATGAAGAATTATTGATTTGGTGGTGTGGGATTATGTCTGAGAAATGATCATTTTAAGATGGTTGTGGCGTGATGTTAAATTATGTTTGAACAGTGACATTTGCTCCTTACGGGATGCGACGTGCAGGTTGATTGTTGATCAATGAAAACTGTTAGATGGCTTTCATGTGGGGGAAGCCCCACGTCATCAAGCATCGAACTGACTTGGCACCCCAAAAAAAAGTAGAAATGTAGGGAAATTTAAACTTTTTCTTGTGTTTCCCTTGTCTTCCTCTTCTTTGATGGCTCCTCCTCGCTTAGTATTCCAACTTCGCATGTGAATTTGCCGTATCCCTTCTTCGTCATTGACATCATTCCAAGCTCCCCTGCAACTTTCAGTAATGCCATGAATTTATCTAAGTCCTTCTCATCAACTTCGACTTCGAATTGCAGTGTGAATGTTCCATCAATATATTCGAATACTTCCAGGCTCTGCTTTACACCTGCAATTGTCCTCATATAGACAAGTGGCCGCTCAGGAATTTCAACATAGTTTACAGGGAAATATTTCTCGCCAACTTTCCTCACAATTCTCCATCCATCCCTGGCAAACCTTGTGTCAATGCCAAGATGCCTTGCAGCCCTAACCATTGCTGCTTCAAACCATATTTTCGGGATGAATGGCTTCCCATCACTGGTTCTTGGGAAAACTCTATCCAAGCTTTCATAATCGCTTGGAACCCAACCCTTAGCAAGATATCTCCTAACCTGCTCCTTCATTGCGAGCGGAGCCCTAATCCATGTTTTAGGTGTAAGTCTAATTTGTAGTATCGTCATTTTCAACACCTCAAATAAAGTAGAGGCAAACGTATATTTAAAGCTTACGTTACGACATAAAGTTTAAATAATACATAATATTATAATATTATGGTGAAACAGTATGAGTGGAAAAAAAAGAAGTGTTAAACTGCCATTGTTCAGGAAGATATACAGGCATAGAGTTGGATTATACTTGAACTTGAACAAACTCACGGATTATACTGGCTACGTCCTAATAGAGGAGTTCAATGAAGATGACAATTACATCATAATAAAAATGAAAAAACTGAGGAGTATGGAGGCTAATATTTAATTCTGCTTTTCAATTGCCATAGTTCAATCTCCATCATTTCAAACTTTCTCCGCATCTCATTTAATTCAGCTTTGAGTTTCCCGATTTCACTGAACAACATGTCCAATTGTCGTTTGATGTTGTCAACTTCATCTTCCAATTTCTTTAAATCCCCCTCAATTCTATCGAGCCTGCTCATCTACTTCACCCTCCTTATTCTCAATATGTATTCATCTTCACTGACCTTCTCCATGCTGATTAGCACTAGATCCCAGTCTGGAAACTCCTTCGGCAACGTAATTAGCCTTGCACGAACAGACTTTATAATCATTCGAGGCTTACTCACAGTTTCACCCCCCAACTCTTCAGTAAATCTACAATGTCATCAAGCCTTCTACTAATCTTCTCATAGTCTTTCTCAAGATTTGAAATTCTCTTTTCAAGCCACTGTATTCTTAGGTCAAAGGTGAATACTGATTGCGTTAGAAACTTCAATAGGTTCTCCAGTTGACTCTGCTCACTCATTGACTCTCACCTTTCAATAATTGTTGATTACACCTCACTCCAAGACTTCACAATTTCCCTCATCATCTTTTCAGGTATTAGTACTTCGCTTCCATCACTCAATCTAATGAATACTCCAACTTCATCGAGTTTAGGTCCATAATCCCTTATCTGGAAGCCCTCAGCCCTAACAACCTTCCCCTTCCCTTCCTCAACATTCAATCTCTCGGAAACTTCTCCATATGGCCTTTCAAAATAGACTTGAACGTATGGCTTATATGCCTTCACATAGCATCCTGAAACTTGAATAATCTCCACTAATGACTCACATTTCACAATTAAACTCTCCCTCCTCGATGGATTGTCAACTCGAAATTCATTTATTCCCAAACCCATGGATGCATGAAACTTCGAATGGAAATATTCACATGCTTCACTCCAGTTTGAAACATTAATTTGGAAGGTTATGCTGCCATCAGCTCCAAAGACAGGTACTGGATGCAGGCGGAGGAAGAAGCCTTCATCCTCAATTATGACGTCATAATCCTCCCTTCTAACCTTCAACTCCAAAAGAGACTTAGCCTCCTCACCCATTTTT
>NZ_JANGFQ010000231.1:0-3181 GCF_024707025.1 Candidatus Culexarchaeum yellowstonense | reverse complement strand
CCAGCGCCCCGTATGGGGAAAGAGGTGAGAAGGTTTTAACTCAACTTCAAAGGATTTTCGGGAGAATGCAAGTAATATATACTCCTGTGGAAGGTGATGAGATATATGAGATTATAAGGAAAAGGTTATTTGAAGATTTGGGGGATGTAAAGGAGCATGAAGTGGTAGCTTCCCAGTATTTTGATCTTTATCAGAGACTTGGGGAGGAGGTTCCACCAGAATTTCGTGAAGTTCGATATAAGGAGAAGATTAAAAAGGCTTACCCATTTCATCCTGAAACCATAGATGTTCTTTATGAGAGATGGGGGACTATACCAAGTTTTCAGAGAACTAGGGGTGTGCTCAGGCTTTTAGCAGAGGTTATTTATGATAACTTCATTAGACAAGATCCCTCACCACTTATACAGCCAGCAAACATTAATCTCTCTAACCCTAAAATAAGAAGAATGTTTATAGAGCATATAGGCGAAGTATTCGAATCCGTTCTAGCTTCAGATATAGTTGGTGACAATGCAAGAACCGCAAAAATGGATAGGCGAATGGGAAGTGAATATGCTAAATTTAAGGTTGCAAACGGTTTAGCAACATCCATTTTCCTATACTCATTTCCAGCCACCGAACGGAGAGGAATAAGCATTCAAAGACTTAGAGTTGCATTTTTAAGAGAAGGGATACCTCCAGCTATCGTAGGGGATGCTCTTAAAAAGCTTGAAGATATAGATGGCCCACTTTACCTCCATTCTGAAAAGGGACTCTACTATTTTAGTAGTCAAGTAGGATTAAATAGGTTAATTTTGGATAAGGAAGAGGCATTAAGGGAACATGAAGTTGAAGCTGAAATTAAAGGTAGATTAGAAAGGATTGCTGGAAGGGATTTCGAAGTCTATATTTGGCCTAAATCCAATAGTGACATCCCAGATAATAAGAAGCTAAAGTTGGCTATTCTACCATTGGAATTGATGATAGATAATCCTAATACGTTTGCATTTATTCAAGATGTACTTACCAATTACTCAAGTGGTTATAGAGTTTATAAGAACACAATTCTCTTCTTGGTTTTAGATTCAAACGAATATGAGGGATTAAAGGAGGTTGTTCGCCGTTTCCTAGCCTTAAAGGCAATAACTTCAGATAAAGAAACTTTGAAAACTCTAACAGAAACTGACAGAGAAAAGGCGAACCAATGGTTTAAGGATAAAGATTCGGATGTATTATTCAAGATAATATCTGCATATAGATATTTGGTCAAGGGTTCAAAGGATGGTCTTAAAAAGTTTGATCTAGGAATTCCCACAGTGGGTGAAAGACCTGGCCTTTCAATGAGAGTGAAGCGTTATCTTAAGGACCAAGAACTTTTACTGGATAGATTGTCGCCTAGATTCTTGATAGAGAAAACTTTTTCAGAAGGGGATGAGCGTAAAAGTTTATCTGAAATATGGGAAGCTTTCCTAAAGTATTGTGAACTTCCAATGTTGGAAAATGAAAGTGTTCTTAAGAATGCTGTCATAAGAGGTGTTCAAGAAGGAGTTTTTGGGCTCCTAATCAATGATAAAGTTTTGTACCAAGAAAGTGTCCCATCTTTTGAAATAAGTGATGAAGTTTTCATAGTGAGGAAGGAAATAGCTGTTAAAATGAAGGAGGAGGTAAAAGAGGGGGAAGTTGAGAAAGTAGGAATTGAAAAAGGAGAATCAAATGTACAAAAAGAAGGAGTTACATCTACAACGGAAACTGTTGAGGAAAAAGCTTTACAGAAAATAATTATTGAAGTTGAAATTCCTTGGGATAAGCTTTCTAATTTAATTAGTGGAGTATTTAGACCATTAACTCATGAAGGAGCTGAAATTTCATTAAAAATGAGGATTGAAGCTTCATCAATAAAAGGGATAAACAAAGACACATATAACTTAAAAGTGAAGGAAACATTGAATCAAATTGGGGCAAAAATAATATGGGAAAAAACTGAATAGGTTCAATTGAGGTTGCCATTTTGTCAGAACGTGTTTTTGTGAAAAAGCTGTATGAAGCGATTCTTAGGGAAAAAGAGCTTGGTAGGCATGGGTGGTTGAAAAAAGTTTATAGAAACAAAAATCTTTCTACTAAAGAATTTCAAGATATTTGGCTGGAGTGGTGGAGTGGAGCATTACCTCCTCGAACAGAAGTTGATATAATACTGGTCTTTGAAGATCCGATAGAGATATTGGATAAAGCAATTATAGGATGTATAGAAATTGAGTATTTTACATCTGAGAGCATGAGTAAAAAGAATTTCTACGAAGGTTTGCAGCAAGTCTTAGCTTTTTCAATTTTCGGTTTTGATGGCTTATCACTTTGGCATGTATTTTCCTCTGAAATGGAAGAAAATATCATAAAAAATTACGCTAACACGGCAGGGGAAATAATAAATAGTTTTAAGCTACCGATTTTTTATCTAGCCACTAAAATTCTGGACGAGGAAGAACTTAAAATGAGATGTTTTCAACCTATTCAATTAGAGGGAAATCTAGAATATTTTATTGACTGGTTAAATAGTTATTGGATGAGAAGAGAAAATAGAAATCCACTTCTAGGAAATGATGAAATAAAGAATAGAAGAAAGATTCTCAAAATGCTACTTAAAATACCAGTATAAAGGATTTTACCACATATTTTGCCATTAATTTTAATCTTCTTTTTGCTGAATTTTATGATATTTTAAACTTATGAGGAAACTTCTATGCTTTTGAGTTGTTGATATTTATCGTTAAATCTATCGTATGCTTAATGTTAATTGTGCACAGAGTTTCAGCCAAATATCCAAAAATATTATAATGTTAGAATGCTTAAAGAAAATTGAATAGACAAACTGGAATTGCCATCAAATAAGTAAGGTGAGAAATTTCGATGCCTATTTGTGATAGGTGTGGTAGGTGGTTTAATTTTATTGTTTGTCCGTATTGTGGTTATGTTCCGCTTTATGCTGATAGGGGCATGTTTTTGAGGTTTATGGAGGGTTTGCTTTATAGGGAGAGGGCTGAGGAGGAGAGGAGGGTTGAGGGGGATAAAGTGGTTGGTGAGCTTATTGATGTTGCTGGGGATACTGTTACTATTGATTGTGGGATTCCAAGGTTTGAGGAGGGTGATGTTGTAGGTTATATTGATGGGGGTAGTATTGTGCCTCTTGGTGTGGTTTTGGGTGGAGGGC
>NZ_JANGFQ010000214.1:0-3190 GCF_024707025.1 Candidatus Culexarchaeum yellowstonense | reverse complement strand
AGATATTCCAATATATTTTCTGCCTATGTCTATAAACTTGGAAGGAAATATTGCGTATTTCAGAGCAATCTGCCACAAAGCATTGGCACATAAGCTCAAACTGAGGCTTACTCTCAGAAGGCTACTTAGAACAAATTATATCCCAATAGAAAATTACCGACTTACATTTCCAACGCCTAACGAAGAACTTGGGGAGGTAATAATAAGACAGCCCCTTCAATTTTCTTTAAATAGAGATGATGAGATTTACTGGGCTGTAGCAAGTAAATTGGGTACGATAACCGAAGAGCGTAGGAAAGTAGAAGCTTTGTTGCGAAAAGAAGTTTTGAGCGGAGACTTTCCAAAGCTGATAAATCAATTTGTAGCTTTAGATAAGTTAGAAGAATTGTTAAGGGGAAGTAAACAAGTGGGAGGTGAAATTAGGAGAGCTGATTTATCATTTCAAAGAATAATAGTATGGCTTTTATCTATGCTTGGCTTTCAATTAGTTGAACTAGAAGGGACAGCTTATAAAACTATTAAGGAGGAGGATGAGACAGAAAGGGAAGCTGATCTTTTGATACATGATCCTCAAACGAAGAATAATGTATGTTGCTGATGTTACTTTAAGGTCGCCTGAAGATAAGAAAATAGATGATTTAGCCAATCTTCAGCTTCTACTGCAAAGAAGAGGAATTTTTGTTGAACCCATGATAATAGTTGGAGAATATGCCACTGAGAAAAAGAAAAATGTTAGAAATGTAAAGGTGATCGATATTGAAGATTTGCAACTCATTATAAATACATTAAGAAAAGGCAACATAGAGGAGGCAAGAAAAGTAATAGGCTAATTGTTTATAGTCTTCATAAATTGTCTTCTTACAATGGATTAAGAACAATAAGTTTAAAATGGGGGATTGTGAAGAGATTTCTCCTTTTATTTTGCTCTATATTACTTATAAAAATATTATTTAAAAAAATGGTTAGAGAGTCGATAGTAATTTAAGATGTTGCCTGAAAGAGTAAAAATGAAGAAGTATGAAAGAAGAATCACGAATAGATTTCACAGATGTTAGGGAAAAGCTACGAGCTTATCTAATGGAGCTAATAATGCATTTCAGGGAGAGAATGAAAAGCTTGCCTATTGAAGTACAAACTGTAGCCTCCAAAACCTTCAATGATCTCTCATTTCCGTGTCAGATGATGGTTATCTGGGCGAAAGAACCTGAGTTTCAAATAATAGTCATAGCACATCTGAAAGAGATGGAAGATAAAACAATCGAAATTTATGGGCCTATTGAAAATTCGAATTTATTCGATTACATTGAAAAGCAAGTTTTAAACTCAAATTTTGTTAAATTAATAGGAAGAGACGAAGTAAAGAACTCCTTAGCACATATTTTCACGTGGTTATTAAGAAACTATAATCCTTTGAGTCCTTTAAGACCTGGAATATTCGTGAAGACGAGAATACGGTTCGATGAACCATATTCCGTAGGATGGCTGGTCGTAGGAAACCTTTTAAGATGTGATATTAAGGAACTAATAGACAATTGCATTAAAGAGATAATTTCTACTGCAAGACCTTCTTTTCCAGCTTCTCCACCAGAAGAAAAGGTGATTCTTGAAGGATTTGGAGCATATGTACGTCCCCCTATTTGGATAGGTGAAGTACCGAAACCTAAATCATTTAGGGAGAAAGTTCTAGGACTTCCTCTTTGGGAATATTCATCACAGAGAGTTGTAATGGATGTCTATAAAGGGTTTCCAGTTATTGTGCTTCGTAATGGCTACATAGCTATTGGTATAAAGGAGAAGTCTAAGGCTTTAGAATTCCTTAATGAAATGATGGCGACGTTATTACTCCTTGGTATCCAAACCCACGTGATTAGGGAGGTTGACTTGGGAGAGGCAACATTTAAAGAGAAAAGTGCACAATGGAGTGCCCCTATTAGCCCGGAGACTTGGCCTTATGTTTCACAATTTGTTATCAATGAAGTGAAGGTGAGGAATGCAATAAAGTTGGCAGAGCTCATTACAACAAATGAGAGAATGAAATCGCTTATCTCACTTCTTCATGAGGCTTATACCTACTTCATGAACACGGAGTATAAGCAGGCATTGATCATGAGCTGGGTTATTCTTGAGGACTTTTATATTGAGGATTTATTGTCTTCAACGATTTCAAAGATTACTTCTGATAAAAAGAGGCTTGAAAAGATAGAGAATTGGAATATTGATCAGAAGATAGAAGTGTTGAATATTTCTCATGTGATTTCTAATGAAGAATATGATTTGCTCATGGAGATTAAGAAGGCTCGTAATGACGTTGTTCATGAGGGGAAGGCTCCGGGGAAAGAAATTGTTGAGAAGTGTTTGAATCTTGCTTCAAGGGTTGTTCAAAAGTATATTGGAACTTACTTTGGAGAGCTTCTTCCCAAGTTGTTTTGAAGATTCATAAGTCTTTGTAAAACCTTATTGTTCTCTATTTGCATAGTTACACGGTCACTTTATGGACTCTGTTTTCCTAGCTCTTTGACTTCGAAGCCGAGTTTTATTAGGACTCTATATGCATCTCTGGCTGTGAATCCTATTCTTGGTAGCCCTGCTACTACTGTAATTACTTGTTTGATGGGATATCATTACATCATAGTAATAGCCCCTAAATCATAATCTATGAG
The DNA here is from genome assembly GCF_024707025.1 of Candidatus Culexarchaeum yellowstonense. Classification (NCBI taxonomy): domain Archaea; kingdom Thermoproteati; phylum Candidatus Culexarchaeota; class Candidatus Culexarchaeia; order Candidatus Culexarchaeles; family Candidatus Culexarchaeaceae; genus Candidatus Culexarchaeum; species Candidatus Culexarchaeum yellowstonense. The sequence goes on along the minus strand of NZ_JANGFQ010000214.1, from coordinate 530 downwards.
AATGTCTGGAAAATATGGTTGAAGAATTTTAGACTTTCATTCTTGAGCTACAAAGGGTTTTAAGTTTTGGAAAGACTTTTGGGAAGTTATTTCTTCCAAATCCAGTATTCGTAGCCGTGAATTGGTGTTTTTAGCTTCTGCTTCATTATTAGGTGATCTATGGTTTCTGTGAAGGTTAGGTGGTAGAGCCAGCAGAAGAATTCTGCGAAGCTTGCATATCTACTTGCTTTGCACTTCCCGAAGGTATCTTTAATCTTATCTAGATTCTTGTAGATTACATTGAAGATTTGGGTGGACATTTTCTTTGCGAAATCCCTTACTATGAACATGTCTTCTCTAGTATATATTGGTGCTAGGGGTGTTAGTTTTTCATCTATATATAGCCATTCTTTCAAATATTTCTCAGCTTCTGGGCTAAGCTTATATCTACTATCATAATATCTCTTTTCATATTCTCCGAGAACTTTCAGCGTTATCTCATCTATTGCTTTAACTATGCGTTTCCTATCGGAAGCTGGAAGCTTCATGAA
>NZ_JANGFQ010000252.1:0-3193 GCF_024707025.1 Candidatus Culexarchaeum yellowstonense | reverse complement strand
TGAGTTTAACAGTTCCATCCTTCATGTGTCCACTTGCAAGATACTTGATTCTAAGCGTTAAGAAAGCTGCTGAATCAGTTCCAGGAGTTAAAGAAGCTGAAATAGAGATAATTGAGCCATATTAAATTCCAGTAAACTGGGCATCGTTGTAACTATGTCCAGAAACCTAATACATGAATCATTAAAACCACATTTATTTCCAAATTTAACTCCAATTCAAGATCTCGCCATACCGAGAATTCTATCGGGGGAGAATCTTCTTCTAATAAGCCCTACTGGTGGAGGTAAGACTGAAGCTGCATTCATCCCAATCCTCAGCTTATACCTAAGTTTTAGGGATAAGTTTGGTAGGATTCCAGGTATACATGTAATATACATAACTCCACTTAGGGCTTTGAATAGGGATATCGTTAGGAGGATGAAGGTTTGGTGTGATATGGTGGGTGTTGAGATAAGTATTCGTCATGGTGACACACCTTCCAGTGTTAGGCGTTTACAGCTTAGGAATCCCCCTGAAGTTTTGGTTACAACTCCAGAGAGTTTACAGGCAATTCTTCCAGCTGCTGGGATGAGGGATTGGCTTAGGAATGTTAAGTGGGTTATTGTTGATGAAGCTCATAATTTGGTTAGGAGTAAGCGTGGAACTCAGTTGGCTTTTGCTTTACAGCGTCTTAAGCTTATCTCAGGGAAGTTTCAGATAATACTTTTATCGGCTACAATTTCAAATCCTGGGTATGTTTCAAAGTTTTTCTGCGTTGATGATGAAATTAAAGTTTTAATTGACCCCTCAATTAAGCCCTTTGAACTACATGTGGAGAATCCCATTCCAGATAGCTTGGATTACGATTTCAGTTTGAAGTGTATGTGTAATCCAAATATGGCTTCTAGGATTAGGAGGATTATGGATTTAATTAACAATTCCAGATCCACCATAGTTTTCGTGAATTGCCGTGAGTATGCTGAGTATCTTTGCAGTAGGCTTAGGCTTGCTGGTTTAGATGTATATTCACATCATAGTTCGCTTTCGAGGGGTGTTAGGGAGCTTATTGAGTCTAGGTTTAAGTCTGGGGATTTGAAGTGTATTGTTGCAACATCCTCCCTTGAGCTTGGCATAGATGTTGGTTTCGTTGATTCTGTGGTGCAGTATTTATCTCCACGTCAAGTTTCAACTCTAATTCAGAGGGTTGGTAGGAGTGGTCATGCTCTAGGTAGGGTTTCTAAAGGGTTCATTATATGTAATGGGTTTAATGATGTTTTGGAGAGTATGGTTATATGTAGGATGGCTTTGGATGGGGATTTGGAGGATTTGCCTTCCCATGAGGGTGCATTGGATGTTTTGGCACATCAGATTGTTGGCTTAATTTTGGATTTCAATGGAATTGGAATTGATGATGCTTATAGAATTGTTACATCTTCGTATCCATATAGGAATCTTGATTTCAAATCCTTCTCATCACTCTTAGATTACATGGTTACTCTTGATATAATTAAAGTTTCCAATGGATTTCTAGCTCCCTCTAGGCGTAGTAGGAAATACTATTATGAGCATTTATCCACAATTCCAGAGGAAATTAAGTTTCCAGTTAAAGTTGAATCTAGTGGTGAGGATCTAGGCTTCCTCGGTGAAGACTTCTTTTCAGAGTATGTTAGGCCTGGTGTTAAGATAATCCTCCGTGGTAGACCTTGGGTTATAAGTAGGATAAGTGATTTTGAAGTTTACGTCAATCAATCTACAGATTATATTGCCGCTATACCTGGATGGGAAGGGGAAGTTCTTCCAACCCCAAGAAAGGTGGCTTTGAAGGTTGGTTCATTGATTGGTAGAATTTATGATATGTGGATTAATGGTATGTCGATGGATGATATGCTTAATATGCTCCATTCGGAATTCCCCTTCGGTTTTGATGCATTAAAGTATTCCATAAAACCCATAATAGACTATTTTGAGATGGGTTTCCCCCCTCCAACAGATAAGAGGGTTGTCATAGAATCCTTTGATAAGTTCATTGTAATACATTCATTTAATGGTCATGGAGTTAATAGGGCATTATCAAAGATCATTAACACGTCATTGATGAATAGGTTTGGAATTAAGTGTATCTCGAGGTTTGATGCTTATAGGATACTCCTAATGGTGGAGGGTGTAAGTGGTGGGGATATTGCCAACATAATTTCCAATTTGGATCTTGAGACTGCCCATGGAATACTCTACTCCAATGTTGATCCATACTTTATTAGGCATGTGGCTTTAAAGTTTAATGCCATCCCTAAGGGGTTACAATATAAAACCACAAGTTATTTGATGCATCTTCCAGAGATTTTTTATGGAACACCAGTTTATGATGAGGCTTATAGGTTTGAGCTTGTGGAGCATTTTGATTTTGAGGGGTTGAAGGATTTCATTAATGGTTTGAGGAGTGGGGTTATAGAGGTGAAGGTTTTGGAGAAGTCCAGTAAGCCTTCCTCATTGGCTATGCCCATAATTGATGTTGGGGATATACAGTCATTGACCAGTGAAGAGCTTTTCGCATATAGTATTTTCCATAAAACAGTCAATTTTGTATGTATGGATTGTTTGAAGGTTTGGAGGGTTGCTGTTAAAGATGTTTCTGAACCAATAAAATGCCCCTATTGTGGTTCTATTAGAGTTGCGTTGGTTAAATGGAGGGTGGAGGATGTTTTGAGGGTTCTTTCAAAGATTAAGTCTTCCGAGCCTTTGAATGGTGATGAAGATTACCTTGCAACCTACTGTAGGATGTCCTCCGACCTCATACTACTTTATGGTGTTAAAGCTGTAATTGCTCTTGCTGTTAAGGGGGTTGGCCCGCTGACTGCACATCAAATTTTGGCCAAGTCGCATAAAGATTTAGAGAGTTTTCTTAGAGATTTAATGGATGCTATGAGGGAATATATGGATACCAGAGCGTTTTGGAATGAATCATAGCTTTACGTTATGTTGAAACTTATTTCTAGAAGATTCTTTGAAGGTCTAAATCTCACATCTTCTATCTTTATGTAACCAATTTCCCCTGTGGTTTTTGTATGCATCTTGTTGCATGCATTTATATTCCAATCTTCTATTATGACTATGGATAAGGTCTTCACATCTTCTGGTACTGGGAATAGATCGTACATTTCATCTCCAAAAACTCTTTCCGCTTCACCTCTATCCATTTCAATAACCTTCACTGGC
>NZ_JANGFQ010000157.1:0-3202 GCF_024707025.1 Candidatus Culexarchaeum yellowstonense | reverse complement strand
TTCGAACAATAACCCATCACACTTTACATAGACATGTAACAAGTGAACATGGCTATAGGAGTATCAAGTTTAAAACCAATAGTCGATTAGAGGGGAATGAAGGATGCATATGGATGCCACTTGAAAGTTAAAATGCAAGCTATAGGAGATGAATTTGCAGCTGTAACTGAACTCGCCATAGGTCAAACAATGGAAAAAGTTCCGATAGCAATAATTAGAGGGTACAATTGGACTCTAAATGAAGAGGGATCTGCAAATTATCTAAGCTTGATAAAGGTTGGATATGAATACATGTTCAATGGTGTCCCTAATTCCAGAGAAGCCTGGATTAGCTGAAATGGAAACCTACCTAAGTGAGTTTAAATCGGTTAAACAAAATTCCCCTTTCCACAACTAGATATGGAGAAGAACTCTAACCTTAGCATAGGCTTAAAGTAAATCCTCTTTCAAGGGGCTAATTGAAGTTGGTGGCAAAGTTTGATGATACCTTTAATCATAAAATTTATAATGATGATGCGCATACCTATAATGGGAATATATGGAGAATAGGAATCCCATTTATAGATTCATAGAAAAGTATGGTAAAACGGATGTCAATGAGGATGCTAAAAGCGAAATGATAGAAGTTGTTCTTAATAACCCTAAGAGGATATTGTATATTCCGAAGGAGGAGTTTTTGAAGGTTTCAGAGAAGCAAGCCGAACTTGAATTGGAAGAAGATCTATATGGGTTACATGCTCGTGGAATTAAGAAGAAGTAGATATGAAGCTCATGCTTTGGGCGTTGTTGTTAGATTCTGAAGATATTGCGCCACTAGTTCGGCAAGTGTTGGAAGTATCTTCTCACGTATTATGCGTTGTCGTTCCTTGTCTATTAGGTTGTATGGAAGGATGATTTCTCTCTCCTTTTCCTTTCGAACGTAGTCTGAGGCGTAATATATTCCGCTAAACCCTACATTTTTCCTCCCACACCTTTCCACAGCGCGAACTATGTGAAATGCTTCGCAATCAACACCTGTGATACCCATACGAGTAACAATCCTTCTAAACGGTTTATAAACTTCCTCCAATATGCTGTTTACACATGTATGTATTCCTGAATTATAGTTTTTGTATATCTCAAGAAGTGGATTCCACGAATTTTTAGCAAAAATCACAGAATCTCCCTCTATTTTTGTGAAAAACATTGGAATAAACACCGACGCTTCACTTCCACTAAGATCTTCTGGCTCTCTACAGCTTCCTAAATTAGCTATATGGATTATAATGTTAGCTCCATCTTTAAAGAAACCTTCACATACTCTGCCTATTATACTCCCCCAATAACTATAATTGAAACCGAAAAATAGAATTCTATGTCCCAATTTATTTCCCAGAATAATCCAGCTAAACAATTGATCAGGAACTATGCGGATAACCTCTACTCCATATTTACGAAGGAAGGGGATTATATAGTAGCCAATAACAATAACATCATTCCTCTTTACAACTTTACACTTCCGAATCCCACTCCACAAATAAACCTTCTCTTCCGTTATAGGATAACGGAAAACTCTAAGAATTTTATCAGAAATACCACTCTTCTTCCTCTCCACATAATTCTTTATCAAACTTGCGATGTGTATAACATACTCCTTTCCTGGAAAAACAGATAATACGAAAAATTCCTCTGAATTTTTCCGCACTTTATAAAAATGGGGGTATCGTGATTTAAAACCTAATGGTTTTTCCATCTCTTGTTTTATTGGACCTACATCCTCTATTCTGTTCCATCCCAGCATTTCCCTGACGATGTCGATGTGTCCATCATATATTCCATGAATTTCTAGAACTATTTTATTTTCAATTATTTGATCGAGAACCGTAGATGAGACTTTATCATTTATATACTCATCAATAAGAGCCCCCATCGTATGCTCCAGAGAACTTACAAGTGGAATTTTACTCAAAGGGATTTCTTCCTTCTCTTCATACAATTCTCTAATACGTTCACGATTAAAGACATTTACCCCCATTTCCCCACATATTTCTTTAATGAGAAAATTTATGCTTTATTATACGTGTTTCACGTGAAACGACATCTCAACATACCTGTTAACAATAATGAAAGTCAAACGAAATAACCTATTAAATAGCAACGAAATCTACAGTTAACTTCATGATCTTCGCCGCCGCAACTTCTATTGGCTCTAGGTCCCTTTTAGGGTTCTAGCAGCTGTAAAAGCGAATATTATGTTATCCACTCTTCAAGATAATATCAAATTAATCATCATTTTAAGCAGATCACTTAGCTATACTATAATACTTGGAAAGTTTTTATGTTAAGTTTTCTAGTTAAAACTTGGGGGTTTATGTGGAGTTTAGCAGAGTAAGTAGGAAATTCTTGGTTAGTATCCCAGCAAAGGTGAGGAAGGCTTTGGGTTTAGAAGTAGGTGATATTCTTATGTGGGATGTGGAGGGGGATAAGGTTATCGTTAGGGTCATGAAGAAATCCGTTAAAGCTTTGCGGGGAAAGTATGATGACCCCTCACTTACCTATGATTCTGTGGAGGAAAAGGCTGATGAGCTTTTAATGAAGGAGGTTAAAAGATAGTATTTAAGCTTATTCCCCATCGTTTATGCAAATGAAAATGGTGTAATCGTAAGTTGTTATTCTATTATATGTTGTCATTTGATTATGTATTTAAGGAGGGCTGAATTAAAATGGGATTTTATTATCAAATATTATTGGAGGGAGGATATGAAGATTAAACAGGCCTTCGCCGATGTTAAGCTTAAATGTGGAGAGAGAACTGTTAAGCTTAGGTATCTTGTGGATACTGGTGCTAATAGGAAGTGATTTCAAGGAGAGTTGCAGATTATCTTGAAGCTTTCACCTCTCTAAGGAAACCCTATGAATTGAGGACTGCTGATAAGGAGGGTAAGCTGAGAATAATTGGATTCTGCAATCTTGATGTGGTATTTCAGGGTGTTGAGGTGCCTGGTGAATGTAGATTTGAAGTGGCGGAAAACTTGAGGGAAGATTTAGATTTAATAATTGAAAGGTCGGAAATAGATGCTTGGGATATCATTTTCACTTCATATGAGCCGAAGCCTAGGAAAGCCCCAATAGAATTTGAGATAATTTGATGTGGAAGAATTGCTCTTGTTTTTGTGTTTACCACAAGTATTTTTGGTTGATTTGCGAATTTCTTAAGTAGTTT
>NZ_JANGFQ010000151.1:0-3258 GCF_024707025.1 Candidatus Culexarchaeum yellowstonense | reverse complement strand
CAATGGGAGGATTATCTTCTCAATCATCAATCATCACCTCATGCTTATTTTCTAGGTTCAGGTCCGCATATAAAGTTTAGGATTGGGATGCTTTGATGGATCATGCTCGCTACTGTCATTTGGTTGTGTATAAGGTGAGTAGGTTGCCTGAGGGTGTTAGGCTTCGTGTTCGTGTTGGATGTTTTGGTTATGATAAGGTTTTAAGTGAGAAGGAGGCCAGTGAGAAGGAGAGCTATTTGAGGAGTATTGGTGCAGTTAAGATCGTTGATAGTGTGGCTGACAGCTTGTTCTTCGTTGGTTAATTGTGAATGTTTATTTCATTATTTTTTTGGCTTCTTGTTTTATGTTGCTATGCTTATATTTTATGTTGTATAGTTTTGTTTGGATTTGCTTTAACTGTTCATGTGAAGCTTGCTTTTTGAGTTTATAGTATTTGTTTGTCGCCCGCCTTATTTCCTCCTCAATTAAATGTATTTGGTTCACCAACCTTAATATTTCCCTTTCATCTTGAGTGTAGCTTCGGATATCCTTTGGATCTCTGGGTTGCCTCTCAACTTTATCCAGTACTTTGAGCATCCTATCACCAAGCAAATCCACTTTCACATCCAAATCATCTAATTCCTGGTTGAACTCCTCTATTTCGCTGGATACTATTAAATCAGTCTGCTGGCATGGTGGATCTTGAAGGACCTGCACACGTTTATCATTGGTTTCAGGTCCACCCAACAATCCCATGCTCCTCAACCCATGATGCAATATTTCCCTTGCAGCACTTGAAAGCGTCGTCTTCCTCTCAAAAGCAATCCTTCTAAGCAACTCATAAACCTCCTCCTCAACCTCGAATCCAATGAATCTAGGCTTCATCACTATTCTAAGTCTACCCATAATGAACCACCAACCTATATTTCCACTGGATAAACATAATATATACCCCCTATACCATAATTTTTTAGGTTTTAATTTATATATTTATTTTTCTATATACCCCCCTTATAATATACCCCCATACACTGGAAATATAAGTATCATACCCATATTTCCACTGGAAAAACATTCAAATAATGTTTGGGGGACCTGTCCCAGTGAAGCATGATCGTCTCATGTTCGTCTCAAACTCGTCATACTCGTCTCCAATTCAATTCAATATTTTTGGAGACTAGAACCATGCTTCAAGTCCACCTTTGATCGTCTAGACACAAAAAAATTTTGGGTTAAATAGCGTAGAATGTCCGCCCACATTCTTGGCATCTATAACGCTGCTTCCTACCATGCCTTGTTGGAATGGATCCGAATTTAACGATCTTCATGCTTCCACAACTTGGACATTTAATCTTCTCCGTGTCACCTTCACCTCACAAAAGAAAGTTATAGGTTTTGTAATTCCTTTGCCTTATCGAAGAGTAGGAAGTTGAATTGCTTTTCAAAGTCTATGTCATCTTTTACTTCATCAAGTACTGTTCTCACCTCTTCATATTCATCATCACTTACACTAAATTCCACTCCACTAAATTCTCCCACGTTTTCCCTGACGATGTGGAAGTAGAAGAATATCTTTCCTCTTTCAAGCTCTATCATTTTCGTTTCCATTTCATTTTCTCCTATAATCGTAATCTTTCTGATTCTAAGTAAATCTTGTACTTTTTCCTTTTGGATCATGTTTTTCACCAACAAAATGTTTATTGTTGTTGGGTTTTTTGGTGGTGTTGAAACACCATTTTCGCCAGCACTTCTGGACTGAAACCATTAACCCATTCTTCGATTTCCTCTTCCCACTTTTCTGCAAACCAGCTTAATGGTATTTCTGGTATTTCCACTGGCATTCCCTCTTCATCTACTGCTATTAAGCCGCTTTCATCATCAACTTGATGCATTATTACTATAAGTTTAGCTCCGCATAATCCTCCAAGCACTGCAAAATATTCATCTTCACAGTACTCTTCCGCAAGATTCAGCATTTTCGCTATTGGCACCTTCCACAGTGGACTGGTATTGGTGTTATACAAGCGGACTACTGTCGCCCTCTTTACCTCCCCCTTCCCAGCTTCAGGTCCGGGGGGAGCGGACCTTTTTTCGGGGGCTGGGATCCCCGTTTCATTTTTTGGTTGCATTTTCATCAATAAATACATACACACACCAATATATAAACCTTTCCATCATCAACGGACCTGAAGCATGGTTCAGGTCCCCCAATAATCGTTTAAGCCCCTTATCGGTTCAGCCCCCTTTTTGATCGTCTATTTCGTCTTGATCGTCCATTCGTCTCTCGTCTATTCAAATTTTAATCATGTTTTATGGTGGACTTGATTTTAATGTTACCGGACCAGGAAACATGGAACTCTAGGTGTGAATCCATTTTGATCGTGAGAAAAAAGGTAATAAAAAAAGAAAAATGGGTTTTATTGGTTTATTTGTGTGCTAGTAGGTGTAGTAGTAGATCCCATAGAGTATGTATTTTGTATTCCCTGAATTGCTGGGCTATTCTGTTACCATCCGCATATACCGGTGTCCATAACTCATATTTCTCGAATATCTCTTTAAGGGTTATTTCAATTGGTTTATAACCGGCTTTTACATGTTTCCCCGCAATATACACACCACACTCGGTGTAGTCACATATCACATGTTCGTCAGGGAACCATATCACTGGATCGTTTAGTCTAAGCTCCGAATCTCCGAAAAACCTTAAATGACTCCACGGCCTAAATTTTGTTTCCATAGTGTACACCCATAAACACTTATACCTACACACCTATATAAACCTATCTTTAACTTTAACATGATCATAAACCATAAACCAATTCCATTAAACATTTATAATAAAATATAATGTATAAATATAATATTAAAAGTAAAGGGATAGGAAAAACGATCAACACCAAAATGGTAGCTACAAAAAAGGAAAGTACTGATAACATGATCACAATCAAAATGGCAGCTGCCAATACAAAAACAAAAAAAGAATAATGGTTTAAGAGTAGGATCACTTATAAATCGGTACATAAGTCACTCTAATCCCAGGATTATCACTAACAAAAACATTAACACCCTTAACCTTCCTAGCACAATTCCTACAAATCGGAACATAACTCACAGTTCCATAAGGATAAACGGCTTCAACTCTTATTACTGGTTTACGTAACGGACCTGCTCCACATATCACACACCTAACACCCTTAACACCCATACTTTACACACCAATAAACACCTAAACCAACACACCTATATAAACTTTCCCAAAAAACTACTACTTTTTTTAAA
>NZ_JANGFQ010000145.1:0-3280 GCF_024707025.1 Candidatus Culexarchaeum yellowstonense | reverse complement strand
TTAGTTCTACCAGCTAAAACCCTCACAGCATTTAGCAGTTTCAACTTATCAATATAAGAATCATAAGCAGCTTCAACCTGTGTAACCTTAACACTAAGCTTTTCCTCTCTCCCAAAAAACACCTTCCACATCTCATTTAACTTATCCACTAATTCCCCATTCACATATTCAACAATGGATCTATTCGCCTTGAGAAACCCCTCAAAATCGAAATTATCAGCATATGGATCTATCCAATTAGTGTTATTGTATTCATAACCCGAATAATCAAAACCAATTTTCGTTTTAGCGTATTCAATCCCATTTAGAAACACCCTTATCATTGGGGGAGTAAACCTCTCCAAGTAAGGCTTTACCATCACCCGAAACCATGAATTAATCGGTAAATAGAAAACCTTTTCATATAGAAGCTTATCCCCTACAACCCTAGTATATGTTAAAAGCCTCGAATTTAACACTTGCTCTTTACTCAACTGTAAACTGTTTACAACTACGACATCTCCAAATCTAGTAAACTCATAAAAATCCTTTTCACCATAACGCAGCAAATCCACACATTCACTTACATCATTAATCTCTATATTCTTCCTAAACGCAACCTGTAAACACCGTATTGTCCTGTAAAGCCTAAAGAAATTCTTAGTCATTTCCTCGAATACTCTACTCGATCGATATTCTCGATAGATATCCCTATACTCCCCGATCTTCAAATAAGCAAAAAAGTAAGGATAAGCCTTAACCCAAATCCGATCTAGGTAAAAGGATTTAAGGGAGAAAAAAGAATTATGTTTTTGAATACGTCATCCCCCCATCTCCCCTTCCAAGCTATTTAGCTATTCCTCGATTTTCTCAATTATTTCACATATACCACTAAACGATCCTCTGTTTTTCTCGAATAACTTGAATAGCAAATAATCCGTGGGAATTACATATCGGTCTATTCTATCAAATCCACTCTCGCCCTTCCTCGAAACAGTTAATGTTATTTTTCCCTCCCCTATGAATATTGAGAGTATTGTTTTATTCTCTCCCTTTATTGTAATGGGCTTTTCCTTTTCGGGCTTTTCTTTTTCGCTCACACAATTCACCTCAATACCTGTATATTAGTAAACTCCCTTATATATTTACTAACTATGAGCTTTACAATATTCCCTCAACAACCGATCCACAAGCCGTATTGCATCACTATAACTTTTAACCCTAAACCCATACTTCCATTTAACAAGTATCTCAAAAGCATCCAAGTCTATATTCACGTGCTTAAAGGGTTTATTCCCGCTATACCTTATGGTCCTCTCCTCCATACTCCACACCAATAAATTTACAAGAGCCCTCTCGCCCGCGAGCCCCCCTGCCTAACTTTATATGCGTCCCCATACCTCAACCCAGCCAAAACTCCAAAGCAACCAAAAAACCAGCCACGCAAAAACAACAATTGTCATTAAATCAACGCCACCCATAATTTACAGCATTACACACATCAAAGCCTTCCTTCACTATGTAACAGTCTGGGAAACTCGTTTTTCAATATTGTATAACTTAAAATAGTGTTCTTTTTGTTCCTTACTCATTGGAGTAAATTCCTGCCTCTCACTCTCAACATAAGTAGCTATTCTAAATGCATTATACCAATCAGCTAACTTTATCGCAACCAAATCAGGATCAAACTCCCCCTCTACTACTTTAATCGCTAAACCAACAACAAATCCCCTGAATTCTGCTCCAGAACTTCCATAATAAACCCTATCACACATGTAATATATGCAATGCAAATCTCTCATTTTATCATAACGGTAATACATCCACACATCATAATCTTCCTTATAATAAGGAAGATCCACATGACGCCTTGCATGATAAACAATGTCTGGTTTATTCATCCACTCCTTATCAGCAATAGTTACAGCAAAAACATAAACATTTCTTTTCGGCTCTTCAACAACAACAAGCTTTTCCTCAGCTTTTTCCTCAATCTTAACCTCTATTTTCTCTTCCTCAACAACTTGTTTTTCCTCAGTCTTTTCAACACTTATATTTTCACTTCCTAACAATTTCAACACCCTCTAACAACATTCTAGCAACATCCTTACTCGTGATTTCTTCCTCTAAAACGTAAACAACTACATAAGCAGGTTTACCAACATACTCCCTTGGAACCACTACTTGGACAAGTCCATATCTCTCCCTTCCCTTAATCCTAAGTGGCTTAACTTTCTCAATATACTTTTCAATTCTCTTTACCACACCAACCACCACATTTTTAAGTTTCTATTAATCCCTTATAAACATTAATTGTAAACACCAGCAACAACATTTATTAACCCCCACCAACTATTATTTAATTAGAATCAGGATTTGAAAAAACAAGGTGGGAAAAAACACTTCTTGCTTCCTCGAGTCTCCAGTGGATATACAGCAACTCGAAAACATTACTTGCAAGATATCAAAAATCCCACCCGAACCCCCGATCCACTTAAAACAGAAACCTCTCCAATAACCAACACCTAATAGAGAAACCATAACCATAAGCTTATACATATGCCTCTTAATGGAGCAAGAGAGCAAGGACTTTATGGTTATGGTTTCTCTGGTTGGGTGGGTTGGGATAGATTGATCATGTTGGTTGGTATTCCACTCAATAATTCACGGATCTTTTCATGAATAAAAACGTATTCAGGCTTCAACCTGTAAACAGAATACCTTCCACGGGCTTTTACCTCAATCAATCCACGTTTCTTATACACCCTTGCAACATCTCGATAAGTAGAGCTTCCACGTATTTGCCCATGTAAAAAGAGATCTAATAGGAAAATCTCGTGCAAATCCCGATTCTCAACACCACTAGGAATAAAAGGCTGCAGCAATTTCCTAACATCATCTAGAACAGAATCATCACCAATTGCCATATTTACATCACTTACAGCATTCACTACTTCCTCATTAAAGATATCACTTATCGAGAATTCACGGGCTTCCTTATTCACTCTAAGGGTTATCTCCAACCTATTCAAAACCCCCTTATCCCGCTTATTCACGGCTTTAGAGTAAACCTTAACCTGCAACCCCTTTCTCAATGTTACATAATACTTAACACCCACGTCATCACTCCAAGTAAAACCATCTTGCATTATTGGGAGATCGTATTTCAAGGTCTTAGTTCTACCAGCTAAAACCCTCACAGCATTTAGCAGTTTCAACTTATCAATATAAGAATCATAAGCAGCTTCAACCTGTGTAACCTTAACACTAAGCTTTTCCTCTCTCCCAAAAAACACCTTCC
>NZ_JANGFQ010000198.1:0-3285 GCF_024707025.1 Candidatus Culexarchaeum yellowstonense | reverse complement strand
TAGGTTTAAAGACATGTTCTTCTAGACATAACATGTCGTACCCATCATTTAGCAGTTTTAAAGCCCGCTTGACACTAGTCTTTTCTAAAATTTGATCCGAGTCAAGTAGAAGAATAACATGACCAGCACTTTCTTTAAACCCTAAATATCTTGAACCAAGTAATTTCCAAGATGTTTGCATGACTTTTACGTTAAAGCTCTTTGCAATTTTAATGGTATCATCCTTTGAATATGAATCGACAACAATAGTTTCAATATTTTTATAAGTTTGATTTTCAATAGATTCTAAACATTTTGCTAAAGTTTTCTCTGAGTTGTATGTTGGAATAACAATAGAGACTAAGGGTTCGCTCAGCATTGTTTGTTAAATCCTCTTATTGATTTTATAATAGCTCCTCGGCATTTTGATGTGCTTTATGGAATAATATAAGGTGAAAGCAATCTGGAATTAAGTGTATCTTTTTGGAAATTTCGTTGAGCAAACATGTTTGTACATCTTTTTCGCTTCCTATTAGTGGCATGTTCAGCTCCCTCGGTATGTATATACTCTTTGTATAGCCTAGTTCTTCTAGAGTTTTAAGTAGTTTTAGTGTTTTGTTAAGGCCTAAAATGCCTTTATGTATCTCCAGAAAGAGGATTGGTTTATAGGTTCTTATTGTTTGATATCCTCCGCTAATTATTTCTGTTTCATGTCCTTCCACATCCATTCTTATGAAGTCAATGTTTTTAAGTGGATGTTCTTTCAGGAAGGAGTCTAGCCTTTTACATGGAACCTTGAGAAGTTGCGACCCGCACGATTTTTCTACCATATTTTCATTTAACACTTTGGAAAGGTTGCTATGGTGCTTATCATGTAAAAAGAGGCATTCCCCATCAAAATTAGAAAATGCGTAATTAAATACTTCAATGTCATTGAACCTATTTAATGCTATGTTTCTCCGAAGATAGTAGAGGTTAATTGGGGATGGTTCGATAGCTATTACCTTACCCTTTTCTCCAACGATTTTACGCTCAAGCAAAGCATAATAGCCTATATTAGAACCAATGTCTATACAGGTCATGCCACTTTTAAGTAATTTCTTTAATATTTCAGTGGAAAGAGGTTCATGAATTTTAAATAACAGTAGTTCAGTTGAAATACCTTCATCATATGGTATGAGTGACATTTTGTAACCGTTAACTTCAACTATATGTTCCGTTGATGGGTTCTGAAATAACTTTTTAAATGCCCTATAGTGGAAAAAAATTATACCTTTAGCACTTTTCCGCAATCCATAATACTTGTAAAAGTAAAATTTAGTGTAAAGGATGTAACCATGATAGAGCTTAAATGCTGATATCATACTTATCCATATATTTAGCTTAAGACTTTATGTGGTATCTTTTTCATTAACAGATCCATTTAGGATCTTCTCGAATTCTTGAGCTGTCTTATCCCAGCTGAAGTTTCTAGAATATTCTAAGGCATTTACGCTCAGAGTCCTTCTTAGCGCTTCATCTTCTAGAACTCTCATAATTGCTTCAGCAAGTCTTCTAACGTTCCCGTTTTCCTTTACGAGTAATCCCGTCTTCTCATCTATGATTGAATCCCTTAATCCTGCGACATCGTATGCAATGCATGGTGTGCCTAGGGCGTTTGCCTCCAGAACGTTTAGTCCAAATCCCTCCCTCACGCTTGGGTTGACCAGAATCCAAGCTCTAGCTAGAAGCCTCCTCCGCTCCTCATTTGACAGTCCTCCGAAAAATTTGACTCCATCACAAGCCATTCTCTCCAAATCCCTCCTATAGGGGCCTTCTCCAATGATCCAGAGTTCGGAGTTTGGAAGCTTCTCTTTAACTATTTTGAATGCTTTAATTGTATGGTCTGGCCTCTTAGCCTTCTTCAAGCGTCCAGCGTAAGCGATGACTGGATATCCTTCCTTCTCAGGAATTTCACTTAATGGTGTGAAGTTTAATCCTTCTGGAACTATGGAAACATTCTTAAATCCTAAATTTAGTAGGTCTCGCCTTGTGCTTTCTGAGACGGTAACTGTGGGTATGTTTACGTAATTCTTCAGCCATCTATTTTCGAGGATGTGGTAGCCTATGTAGCTTATTGGGAATGGCGTTTCGTAGAACCAGTATTCCCTTGCCAGTTGATGTATTAGGGCAACAATTTTCTCTCCATTGTTTGCGAATTTCGGTGTGAGGAATGGTCTAGTGTTTATCTCATCTATGATGACATCATAGCTTTCCCTTGAAAAACTCTTCCTATAGTGTTCCTTAGCCTTCCAGTATACTGAGTATCTTCCACCATCTCTAATTATCTTAACTTCATCATCAACTTCCTCGCTTTTGCATCCATTGAATTTCGATGTGAATAGTGTGATTTCATGTCCATTTTTCACAAGCCTCTTTGCAACTTCCCTTGTGAAGACTTCAGCTCCACCCATTTCCGGGTTCATCCAGCATCTCCAGTTAAACCACAATATCTTCAGTTTCCCCATAATCTTGGCATTACTAAATTTTCATTGGTGGTTTGTATTGCAAGTTTAATTTTTCAATGTTCTTCTGATACCACTTTATTATCCTTAGCCTATACATTATTCCAAGCAATTCTATTAGCATGTTTAGTGCGTCTTTGAATTTGAATAGCTTTTCCTGCCTTATGTGTACGGGTGCTTCTGCAATTTTGAGTTTGAGCATGTTGGCTATTGCAAGTGCTTCTGCATCCCAACTGTACCTCTTCACAACGATCACATTCATTATCATCTTCAGATGCTTAGTTTTGAATGCTTTGAACCCAGTCTGAGTATCTCCAACCCTTATCCCAAGTAAAGCCTTAACCAGAATGTTATATCCCACGCTCAGTATCTTCCTCAATGTTGGAGCTTGATAAATTGATTTCGGATGCCTCTTAGAGCCTATCACAACATCATATTCCCTCAAAGCCTTAATGTATTGCATCATATTCCTCACATCTATATCCCTATCAGCATCCAATAGTATCGTGTAATCTCCACTCGCATACCTTACGCCAGTCTTTACCGCCGCACCCTTACCCATATTAACAGAGTGATTCACAATCCTCACATGATCATCCATCACACCCTCAACTCTCCTGGCAGTTTCATCAGTTGAACCATCATTCACAACTATTATCTCATAATCATCAGTGACCTTCTCCAAAACCCCCCTAACCCCACTTATAGCCTCAACAATATCATCTTCAACATTATATGCAGGCATTACTATCGATATCCTCCCCACAGAACCCTCCACATTTAGAGGGCCCCTCAGCTCCAC
>NZ_JANGFQ010000171.1:0-3286 GCF_024707025.1 Candidatus Culexarchaeum yellowstonense | reverse complement strand
TTGTTTGAATTGATTGTAATAGGTATGTTGATGGTAAATGCATTGGATGCCCATCCACCAAGCATTATAAGGGTTGGTTTAAAGCCCGCGAAATTCAATAATCCTCACACTCATATGTTTTACTGCGTCAACAACAATACTATTTGTATTTATAATGTATTTAAGCTTCGTAATTCTCATGATGACATTACGTTTATATATATATTGCGAAAATAAATGTGGTGTAGGAGGATGAATAAGGGTAAAGAACTATTAGTTTCCATATTAACAGTCATTATAATAGTTCCTTACCTAAGCCCTTTGCTCATCAGTCCATTTCCAGCTTTGCTTGTCAGAGCTGAGGGGGTAAATGAGGAGGTTGATAGGTCTAAACTTATAATGCTTGCCACAATAACCTTAGCCTTAAGTGATATACCACTAGACCAAGTTGAAAAGTACGAGCTATTCCATACCCTATATATCTACAGAAATGGCAGTGTACAATTAATCAATCAACCATATCTACCGGGAGAACTAGTATTGAACATAACTAAGACTGCAATAAATATCAAGAAGAATACAAATATAAGCATTGTTACGTCTGAAGGTAGAGTGGATATATACATTAATGGTTCATCAGCATATGCCATTGAGTATGGGGAGAATGTATCTTCATGGTCTTTATGGCTTGGGGAACTGTATAACAAAACCGTTGACAATAATACCATCATTTATTGGAGGTGGGTTAGAGCTAACTATACAAATGAGTTTATTGACTACAACGTAATCTATCTTGTTAGGAATGTTAGTGATACCCATAGAGTTTACATTGCCACGGCAGCTGAACTCAAACCTGACAACAGTAGCTACAGCTATGTATTCACCTTTGCAAACTATTACTTCATGAATAAAACGACGTTCTACGGAGACTGGATCATTCTTCCAGAAGGTGCTAATAGCTTAAGCGAATATTACAAATCAATTGCCTATGGAGTGAAATGGCTTTCTGAAAACGTTTACAATGGTACTAGCCCAGGATATATGAAGAAGGGTAAGGATTCAGGTTATGTACCACAAGCATATCCACAAATAGCAAATGCACTAAAGACATTAGTGCAAAATATACCCGAAGAGATCAACTTACCAGTAGAAAAAGGGTATGCGTTAGTGACGGATATATTAAAAATTGTAATCATATGCGTGATAATTTGTGTACTTATTGCGATAATAGCGATTATAACGCTTTGGGTGACAGACAATCCTATTGTGAAAATAGCGGCAACTATAGCAATTATTATAGATTTAATAATAAGCAGACTTATACCGTTACCATGTGCATTGAAACAAGTAAGAATAGAGAGATGATCATTATGTCAGTTAATTTCGATATTTCACTCTTTATAGCAACGCTTATCGAGGTTGTTCCGCTCACTTTAATCGCCCTAGAGCTGAGTAGTTGTGTTAGAAACTTTCTTGAGCCTCATGTGAAGCGTTTGGGGAGGGAATTGCACATAGCGCTCGATGTTATACATAGCTTCATCATATTATATTATGGTTTATTCATCATGATACCGCTAGGTAAAGCTATGCTAGAATTTCACCCCCTCCTATCACCATTGCCAGTTGTAGCGTTAATTCTCCTAACTCAGGCCTTTCCACCTCCCTATCCAACTTCTTTTCAAATTTTCCTTAAAAATTTAAAAAGAAGAATTATGCAAGGAAGAAGACAAATATAAGCTATATTTTATATTGTTTTTGAAAGTGGCCGTAAGGGTGTTAGGCTATGTCTTGGGAAAGACGTATATTTAAACCTATTTTCTCTGCTTCATGGTTTAGCTTATTCTGGGTTTTATTCTTCACTATACTGCCACAATACGTTCCTCTATGGAGGCTAATCTTTGGAGAGCCAAAACCTTTTCTAGAAAGTGTCATTTGGGGTGCTGTCATAGGTCTACTCGCACACTTCCTCTACTCACTCTTCAAGCGCTTACAAAACCTCAATCAATGTTGTGAAGGTTTTATTTGAAGCCAGATGAATCTTACCATCCTTTAATTCATTTATTTCACTCCATCAATTATCTTGTATTGCCCAAGACCTGCAGTTCTCATTATCCCAGTTCCACTATACTCCCCCATCTTCACCAATGCTGCAATAACATTTCCAACACTACTCAAAGCCTTCTCAGAAACTTCGAAGGTTACTTCCCCCACAAATCCCTGCTGATTCTTCCTACTTCCCTCCCTAGCCCACACAGTCCTTATCCCCCTTGGATATTCGTATATCCTTATGTGATCGTTGTCTATCATGTGCTCAAGCTCCATCCTCTTAGGTAATTCACAATTCTTCATCCATATCCTCATCAAATTCCTCAACATGGCATTCGGGTTTGGTATTGGCTGATATGCCCTCTCCTCCTTCCTCCTAACCTCATAAACACTTTCATTAGATATTCCTCTAACCCTCTTTGGATAGATTACTTCGCTTTTGAAGCATGTGGGTGAAATGAATTTCAATGTAAACTTATCCTTCAACTCACCATTCAGCAACTGATCATAACTCACAATCTTAACTTCAACGCCATTCAAACTGAACCTTATGTTATCCATGGTCACTTGGTCTCTAATGGTCTGTATTATTGTTAGTGGATTTAACTGTTCACTGTTCAGCAAGTTTATCTTGAACCTATACTTTCCAGGTCCCCCACCATAATACACTGGCCTATCATCTATGGTCATTAAAGTTGAAACGCTATAAGGCTTTATGGTTGAAGCATCATGTAAACTCTTAGCTAAATCCACACTTGCATTTCCAAGCATTTTGAAGAAGAAGTTTTGCACTGCAAAACCAGTATACCTCTGAAACCTAAATCCATCATGAGCCTCCACATTAAAAGTTAATGATGTTATAGACTTCCCCTGCATAGAAACATTCAAATAAATCTATTTGAACTTGCAAAATTTAACCTTACTCCCCACAACTCCAACCCTTCAATGAATTTATATATGTAAATCGTATGATTGATATGTGAAGTTAACTTAAGCATTTTTAAGATGTGGGTTACAATAATATTAACGATACTATTTAAACATGCTTGATGGCTCAAATATAATCTTCATTTAAAGTTCAATTCTTCACTCCAAACTAGGCTTTCACAATTTACTACCATGCTTTTCCATTATACCATCAATTCATGCTTCAATAATCATTTAGTATGTGCTTAAGTGGACTTGTGAAAAATGTTTCACATAATTTCCACATATTTCCCAAGTAAGCTTTAAAATTGTGGGAGCTATTTTCCGTAGCATT
>NZ_JANGFQ010000124.1:0-3286 GCF_024707025.1 Candidatus Culexarchaeum yellowstonense | reverse complement strand
GGCTTCCAAGCCTCCTAATCTTCTCATATAAATCTACGTCAACGGCATCGATACTCACATAAAGTTCATCGAGGCCCATTTTCACGAGGTCTTCGGCGATCTCTAGTAATCTCGTACCATTGGTGTTCAGCACTAACATTATATTCTTAGACTTAGCGTAACTGAGCATGTCCAGTATGTATGGGTTGATTGTGGGTTCACCCCACCCAGTTAAAACTAGTCGTTTAATACCGGAGTTCACAGCATTATTCACAATTTTCTTGTAATCTTCGAAGCTCATATCTGAAAACTTAAAGTTCTCCACAGCATACCTGAAGCAGTGGATGCAATTCAAATTACATCGTGTAGAAACCTCTAATACCAATTCCCGTAGATAAGAATCTTCACTAAGATTTACAATCCAATCGCCAATCTTCAAAATCATAAAACTATAACACCTAAAGTTAAATTGAGCTGGGGAAAAAAATGGTGTGGTTGTGGTGGTTAGCCTGGAAGTAGTCCCTCTTCTTCTATTTTGTCAGCTAGCCACTTTAAGTCTAGCTCCTCCAGCTTAGCTCTAGTAGGTCTCCCCTTAATCCAGCCTCTTGCAGCATAATATTCTGGTAGCATTTCCTTAAGTCTAACGACGTGGCCTTTAGCTGGCCCCTCAGGCATAGGTTCTTCTAATAGCCTCTTTGGTAGTGTATCATATGCTTCGCCATCGCCAAATGAGAGGACATTAAACGCTCTCTCAGCATTATATATTCTTTCACCAATCTTGGAGAATTCTTCTGGTGTTATGTTCCAGCCTGTTACAGCTGAAACTTGCTCTGCTAAAATGTCAACGTAGTAGGCGAATGTGACAAATTTACAGACAATCATGCTGTCGATGGTTGCAAAGGCATCTTGCATTTCCTTAACCATCCTACCCTTACCTTCAGTGGCAAACCTATCTGCTTTAACAGGTATGCCGAGGATTTCAGGTGATATCATGTATGCCCTCAAGTGGCATCCTCCCCTATTGCTTGTTGCATATGCTAATCCATGGCCTTGTACTCCTCGTGGATCGTATGCTGGAAGCTCTTGTCCCCTCACAACCATGGCTAATTCTGGTGCACCATACTTCTGTGCTAACCTCAATGCACCTTCAGCTAGATCGTCACCTATACCAGACCTGTAGGCTGTTCTCCAAGCAAGCTCAACGAGAGCTTCACCACTACCCCATGTAGCCTTTAATCCACGTAGCTTCTCAGGCGGGATTTTACCCTTCTCAACGAGTTCGAGGAAAGTCCCTATAACATGGCCCATTGAAATAGTGTCTAATCCTAACTCATTGCATAGGTAGTTGGCCTTAGAGACTGCCGCTAAGTCACTAGTTCCAGTTTGAGCTCCAAGAGCCCATACAGTTTCATATTCTGGTCCTCCACCCTCACCTGTGAATGGTGGCTTAATTATTTTGGTGTACCTTGAACAGCCAATTGGGCAACCCCAGCATATCTCCTCCTTCTGCTTCTCCCAATCCATTATATCCCTGGCTATGGTTTCACCACTAGTCTTGTCAGCTTCTGGGAAGACACCAGTTTGGAAGTTTCTAGTTGGGTATATGCCGTGGGCATTTATGATGTTTACAAGGATAGCTGTACCATACCTTGGTAGCCCCTCACTAGTTACTGGAGACTTCTTAACTAAATCCATGGATTTCAACACAACTTCCTTAAATTTAGCTTCATCTGCTATTGGTGGCTTAATATGCCCTCTAACAGCGATAGCCTTGAAATTCTTACTACCCCATACAGCTCCATGACCGCCTCGACCAGCAGCCCTATTCTTATCGTTTAATATGCAGGCAAATTTTACGAGGTTTTCTCCAGCTGGACCTATACATGCCACTTTAATTTGCTTAGCTTCATCCTTACCTATAACTGGCATTTGCTCTTCCATTATTAGGTCTGTTGTGGCGTGGACATCCTTACCCCAAAGATGCTTTGCATCTCTTAATTCTGCTTTCCCATCATAAATCCATAGATATACTGGTTTCTCAGCTTTCCCCTCAATGATCACCATGTCGAAACCTGCAAACTTTAATTCAGGTCCAAATTTGCCACCACTTTGGGAGTCGTGGATGCTGTTGGTGAGTGGCGCCTTTGTAACGGAACACCACCTTCCAGAAGATGGTATTCCAGCAATACCTGTTACGGGGCCTGTTGCCACAATAGCCTTATTCTCCGGGCTTAATGGATCTATCTTTGGGTTAACCTCCCTCAACATGTAGTATACTCCAAGACCTCTACCACCAAGCCACTTCCTCAAAATACCTTCAGGTGGAAGTGGTTCAACATACACCTTTTCCTTCCATAGATCGACTCTAAGAACTTTACCTACATAACCACCTAACATTAAAATCCCCCTCTTCCAAAAACCTTTTGAATATCACTATTAACCCACTCAATTTATAAACCTTTCCACTTTTGGAAGCATTATATTTATTTCAATGTAAAGTTTAATATTATATGTAGCGGTTTCGGTGTCTCTCCTTGAAGAAGATCATAGTTAAATTTGTTTCAGTTTTTGCTGAAAAGCTTGGTAGTGAGAGGATTGTGGAGCTAGATGATAATGCTACACTAAATGACTTAATTGAAATGATTTCACATGAACTGGAAGATGTTAAGACTAAAGGTTTAGTGTTCGTAAACTATAGATTTCCAGAAGAGGGGAGACGCTTAAACGATGGTGATATAGTACTAATAATGCCAATGTATGCAGGGGGGTAAACAATTTAGTTCTGAATGCTTATGGAGAATCACTACATGCTTATTCAATTAGCCTCAACTTCTATATGATACTGTCAACTTCAGATAATTCTGAGCGCATTTTGCATTGATAAATGAGGATGGAGCCATTTACTTCTTAATGGAAACTAGTATGATAACATCTCTTTCCAATCCGATGAGAGAATTGTTCATGTAATATCGTATTAGGAAATCCTCTTTAATCACGTCCACTTCAGATGATATCCAATAATTGCCAGTTAAATGAATTTTCATAACATTTTTATTAATGAAAATAGTTTCCTCCCTATTGTATTCTATTTTGGCGCAGAAGTATATTCCCCCATCTTCTGCAGTTATGTTTTCGAAGCCTCTAACATAATTCTCTTCAATAAGCTCACCAGTATATTTAGTTCCTTCAATTGTTAATGTGAAATTGGTTTTATGGCTCCAACTTTTACCCATGGTTAATGGGTATGGAGGTTCAGGTATTGGCTTTTCATATATACATTCCCTACCATTTGAAATCCATCTTTCTA
>NZ_JANGFQ010000160.1:0-3287 GCF_024707025.1 Candidatus Culexarchaeum yellowstonense | reverse complement strand
ACTATTAGAAAATCCTAAATGGATATTTAGGGAAGAATTCTCCTAACCTCCCAATAGAGTTCAGAAGATATATGAATACGTTTACATCAATGAATCTTAAGTAGCTCGCCTTTAACAGCCTTCCAATTCGAGAGATCGGATTTCAAGTCAACCTCAATGGAATTGAAGTATTGAGTTAAGTCTGGCAACTTACATGGCTCTATAATTATCCTCTTCCCTACATCCTTAATAGGATGAGCCTTATCCTTCCGCATAATCTTAATGATGATAATAATTCCCAACCTATAAATCCATCGTTCCACAAATCTCCACACATAATAAACATGTAAAACTTTACAAAAGAGAACTTATACACGATCAATATACTTCACAACCATTCAAATCTTCCATTCAGGATCATAGGACCTGCCCTCCAGAATTCATATATGAATTCTCACATAAAATCAGTGTAAATTGAAAGAATTCTGTGAAGTTCACATTATTTGAATGTCTTAGATTTGGGAATTCAATGAGGGGTTGTGATGACTTCTACCCCAGAACTATACTTTCGCCCCAGAACTATCACATCATATTCCACTTACCTCCAAACGAAATTTAAACTCATCATCCCTACTCCCTGAGTTTTAAAGTTACATTTTGGATATAGAATTTCTAGAGTGGGATGGTGGGGTTTAAACCTCACATTATGCTTGTTAAAGTTGTTGGGAAAATTTAAATGTAATTGGAATGTGATATCTTGTGAAAATATGAAGCGAGAGGAAGGAAAAGGGATGAGAGGGGAAGAGATGGAAAAGCTTCTTGTGGAGGTCATCGAGCCTACAGTTAAAAGGGTGTATGGTATGGGGATTAAGGATATTTTGGATAGAATAAATACAATTAACAGAGAACTTGGAGAAATTTCCAAAACAATAAATATGCTTGTAGCGAGGATAGATGGAATGGATAAAACAATAAGTGTGCTCGCAACGAGAATAGATGGGATAGATAAAAGGATTTATGATCTTTGGAAAGTTGTTGTGGCTGTCCTTGGAGGAACTTTTGGAGCTTTAATTGGAATAATATTGATGCTCATAAAGCTTCTGATATGAAAGGGGAAGCGAAGTTATCAAAAATGGAATGTTAGATTTTACATTTAAGAATCAAGCAATTCATTTTTATACAAAATTTTCTATTAAACCTACATAAAATTTAATGCTTCCAGTTAAGGGTTGTCTATGCAAAGAACTGGGTGAAGTATGTAAATTAACTTGGATCAGCTGATAATAGCATGATAGCTATTCAAATAGCCTCCCGTTAGATCCACCAAGGTACAACTTCACCCACCTCTTCAGCAAGTTCCCTAAGCTTCCTTCTAACCTTCTTATGGTAGTGATGTGCGAGTATGATGATGAGTGTAATGATAGGTGTCATTGTTATGAAGGTTGGGATGGGGTATTCAGCTGTGACAATCACATACACACAAAATAGGAGTGCAATTATCATGGAGATTTTGTAGGCTAAACATTTCCCCTTCAATTCCCTATACTCCCGCCTCCTCCAATCATCCATTACATCAACCACCATTCACAATCCATCTCAAAGTATTCGTCAAAGTAAATAATTATGTTTATCCATGAAGATGCCTATCACATCGATCTAGATATATCAAATAAATGATCGTAACACTTGCTTTCCAACGTTAACGTATATACTCAACTTCCATTAAGAGATTTCGACATGAATATTGCGAGTTTAATCAGACGTCCACGATCAGCACATCTCATACTCTTCATAGCCCTACGGCTCAGCGCTGCAATGGCTCATCATCTAAACCTCCAACTCCCCATAGGAATTCCAGTATATAAATAAATATCCATTCTGTGAGTTCAATATTCCTCTCAATTCTTTATAGGATTCATACTAGGGCACATGAACTCATGCTTGAAAGGTATCACAATCCTAAAGTTGTTTGAGAACTGGAATCTAAATGAGATTATAGGGGTAGACGGTTTGGGAATTATACAGGGAGATTGGAAGTCATGTGAGTAGGTAAACGTTTTCAATCGACACACCGAAGTTGATTGAGAAATATGAGGACGCATATAGATAAGTATGCGGTTATAAAAGTCAAAGTCCTGTAATGAGGCAATAAAAGGGGAGGAATTTAAGTCTTCCTAAATTTGAGAACCTTATCAGCGAAGTCGAAGCCTTCCTTCATATCTTCTAGACTTAGAATCCCCCCTCCTTCGATGCTTTACTTTGAGCATAACCCAACGCTATGAATTTATGAGCAGTATCATCAATTACTCTCTGAGTTGAGTTAGTAATTTCTTTGGTTAAATTTTGAATTATTTTCTTGGTACTGTTAACTGAAATTAAATAAATAATGATGATGGATGGTACAACACTTAGTACAGTACTAGCCACTATCGTAATAATCTCATCAGCTCCCAATGCCATCCCCCATCATCCCCATACCTGGCGATCTATACTCTTAACCATTTATTACTTTGATGCCATTATATTTAAAGTATCTTCCACGCATCCCAAATGATGAAAACAACATTTATTTGCACGGACATGTACCAACATATTTTAAGTGGCTAGAATTCACTGAAGCAGCCAATCCTAATCTTACATATATTTATCGAACATTAACTTATATATGTGGAAAGGGCGCCATCCAAAAACCATGACCATAATGATATGAAGTGGCATACCAATATGGGTGGACATCACACCTAATTATGTCCATCTAATAATGAAGAACCATTTAAACCTCGAAATTAACATGAATTGATATGGAAAATGTCATAAAACGGAAATAAATTCTCATAAAATGATCATCGGAGCTAACTCATGGAATTCAATCTAACCGCGATCTCAGCCCCTTCAAACATCTATACACTCAACATATAAGTACCACTGTCACGAACTCTTGGAGGACCGAACTCATATATTTCCAATTCTCTTCATTAAGTTCCTTAAGAAGTATATTATAACATTAAATTAACTTATTAATTGATTAAACTTTCAACTCCCTCTATTGGGTTCCTACAGGCTTCCACAAGTTGAGCTATAAAGACATTACTTTCAATTCCCTTTATGGGGTTCGACTATTGCTGCTGCCTCCCTCCCCGTCACAGGGCTACTTGTCTTTCAATTCCCTTTATGGGGTTCCAGATATGGTTAAATTGCTCATCAAGGATGCTGAGGATTACTTTCAATTCCCTTTATGGGGTTCTATGGATTAGGATTATTTGATATATTAATCCTTGAAGTTGCTTTCAATTCCCTTTATTGGGTTC
>NZ_JANGFQ010000221.1:0-3289 GCF_024707025.1 Candidatus Culexarchaeum yellowstonense | reverse complement strand
ATGATTCCACATTACAACTACATTTTTATCTACGTTTTATTCAATTCTATAATTGATGCTGAATGTTCACGTATAGGGGTAGGCATCCTCATATATTTTCAATCTTCATCATAGCTTGCTTCATATTACTCTTCATTCAGCCATATATTGCCCTTTCATCCCCTCCTAGAGTTTATTATGCTGAGGTTGATGCTACTATTGATGCTGGCATTGCTGAGTATATTTTGAATGCTTTATCTAAGGCTGAAGCTTCCAATGCACCTTTAATTATTAGGTTGAATACTTATGGTGGATATATGGATAGCATGGATACCATAATTAATGCTCTTGTAAGCTCTAAAGTTGAGACTGTTGTTTGGGTTGGCCCTCCTGGGGCTAAGGCTGTTTCAGCTGGAACCTTTATTGCTCTTGCAGCAAATTATCTTGTAATGTCTGATGGTAGTGTTATAGGTTCATGTCAACCTAGGAGTACCACTGGTGAACTGGTTGACCCTAAAGTTTTAAATTATGCTATTGAGCGTATGAGGGCTCTTGCTGAGAGGAAGTATGGTTTTAATGATAGTAGGGTTGATATTGCGGTTAAATTTGTTACTGAGAATCTTGATTTAACTGTGAGTAGGGCTTTGGAGCTTAGAATAGCTGATTTTAAGGCTAATTCTCTACAGGAGGTTTTGTCTGTACTTGGTTGGAGTGGTTATGAGGTTGTTGTGGTTGGTAGGAGTATTGCCTCACAATTGTATTCGTTACTAAACGATCCACTCATCGTTGGTTTGCTGTTTGAGCTTGGATTTTGGCTCATACTAATAGAACTGTTAACCCCTGGGACTCAAATATACGGTTTTATTGGTGCAGCATTGATAGTTTTATCACTCTTCGGTATAGGTTTAATTGGCCCCAGCGCTACGGCTTTAGCCTTACTGATAATTGGATCAATATTGATATTAGTGGAGTTGCATTATCCTGGTATACAATTATTCGGTTTCCTCGGCCTAGTAATGTATGCTTTGGGAATACTATTTATGTATAGGGAGCAACCATATATTGAAATTGGAGTTCCGCAATATGTATTCGTATCCATATTGGCTATTGGAGGAGGTTTCCTCATCCTATACATACATAATGTTAGGAAGAGTTGGAGGAGGGCTAGGGGGATGCTGGATCCAAAAAAGCTTATTGGGATGACTGGAACTGCTAAAACAGATTTTAAGGCTGGTGAGAATGGTGTTGTACATGTTTTTGGTGAAGAGTGGACTGCATTTTCTGATGTTGATATTAAAAGAGGACAGAAGGTTAAGGTTGTTGATGTTGTTGGATTGAGGTTGAAGGTAGCTCCAGCATAAATAAACACCAACACTTTTATACTGTTGACCGCAATATAGTGGTTTGGTGCATAAGTTTGGTTTTATCTATAGGTGATCATCCAAGAGTTAAGCTAGTACGTTTACCAACACCAATACAATATATGCCTAAACTCAGTGAAGAGCTTGGTATTGAATTGTATATTAAGCGTGATGATTACATGGAATTGGCTATGGGTGGGAATAAGGCTAGGAAGCTTGAATTCCTATTGGGGGATGCCTTAAAGAGGAATTGCGATACCGTGATAACCACTGGTGCTTTATGTTCAAACCATGTTAGATTAACTGCAGCTGCATGTAGATTGTACAATTTGCATCCAATCTTGGTCCTCACAAGTACTGGTCCTAAGAAGGTTAAGGGGAATCTCCTATTAGATGTACTGTTTGATGCTGAAATTAGGATTGTTGATGCCGCTAGGGATGAAATCCCAAAAATTATGGAGGAAGTTGCAAGGGAGCAGGAGGCTAAGGGTAGGAAGCCCTATATAATCCCAAATGGCGGTGCAAGTAAAGTTGGTGTTTTAGGGTATTTGAATGCCTCCGTAGAAATTCTACATCAATTGAATGAGATGTGTGTTAAAGTGGATTACATAGTCCATTCCACTGGTTCAGGTGGAACGCAGACTGGATTGTGTTTGGGGATGAAGAATTTGAATAGTGGGATTAAGGTTTTAGGGGTTTCATGCGGCCCTTCAAAGAATGCTATTTACAATAGGGTTAAGAGTCTTGCTGAGGAGTCTGTGGAGTATTTGAAGCTACCAGTTAAACTTGATGATAAAGACATCATAGTTTATGATGAGTATACTTGTGGTGGTTATGGAATTGTGACTAAGGAGGTTGTTGAAGTTATGCGGAAGGTTGCAAAAATGGAAGCTATACTCTTAGATCCACTATATACTGGGAAGGCCTTTATGGGTTTAATGGATCTCGTGGATAAGGGGGTTATAGAGAAGGGTTCTAAAGTACTATTCATCCACACTGGCGGTTTACCTCTAATATTCCAGTATGAAGAGGATTTGTGGCGTTACGGTGTTAAGGTTTCCGATTTGGAGAAGCTTGTTTGAATTTGAACAATTAAATTTCAACCCTTTTTATATCCTATGTAGAATCCAGCTAGAAATGATCCTCCAAAGGGTATGTTGGCTGTTATTTGGCTTATTAGTGGTGTAGATTCGCCAAGCAGGGTTTTTGTGGCATTCTCTATTTTACCTATCAGTGTTGCATAATCCACCCTTATAACCCCATTCCATTGTAGGTATGCAAGTGCCAGTAGGAATATGCCCATTATGACTATTAGTATCTTTAATATCTTTTTCAATGCATATCCAACTATAAATCCCGTTATGGCTCCAACTCCAAGCTGGAAGAGTATTGGGTCCCATTCACTCATTCTTGTCACTAAAATAATTAGAGGATGTTTGGTATTTATATTGTTTTACTTTACCATCAAAGCTTCGCACTCTATATTCTTTATAACTTAATTTACTCTCTTTCTAGAACTCTTCCTGGTAGTTCTCCTGTGTGTTCGCCTTTATCTATAACGATTCTCCCATTTACTATCACGTATTCTATTCCCTTTGGGTATTGGTGTGGGTTTTCGAAGGTTGCTGTGTCTATTATTGTTTTTGGGTTGAATATTACGAGGTCTGCCCAGAACCCCCTCCTTATTATCCCCCTATCTTTTAATCCAAGTTTGTTGGCTGGTATTGACGTCATCTTTCTAATTGCTTCCTCTATGGTTATAACCTTCTTGTCTCTTGCATATCTCCCAATTATCCTTGGGAATGTTCCATAACTTCTTGGATGTGGTTTCCCTCTTCCTAGAGGTTCGTATGGTGCTATGCTGGATCCATCCGTTCCAACCATTGTGTATGGGCTTTTCAATGCTTCCAACATATCCTCTTCCCTCATCATGTGTAGTATTATTTGCA
>NZ_JANGFQ010000184.1:0-3310 GCF_024707025.1 Candidatus Culexarchaeum yellowstonense | reverse complement strand
GCATCAAGAGCACTCCTACCAGCCTCAGGACTACCACCAGCATGAGAAGCCCTACCATAAAAATGAAATCTAGCGGAATTCATGGCGTTTGTGGATCCAAGGCTTACGGTGTTGAATGATGATGGATGATAGTTTATTGCGAAATCTAATCCTTCAAATACCCCTTCCCTTGCCATGAACACTTTACCTATCAATGTTTCCTCTGCTGGGCATCCAAAGTATTTTATAGTTCCTTCCATTTTACATTTCTCCATAGCTATTTTTAGCGCTATGGCTCCTGCAGCTGTGGCTGCTCCGAATATGTTGTGTCCACAACCATGACCAGGAGCCCCCTCAATTATTGGTTCTCTCCATGGAACCCTCTTTTGCGATAGTCCTGCTAGAGCATCATATTCTCCAAGTATCCCTATTACTGGTTTTCCACTTCCCCACTCCGCTACGAAAGCTGTTGGCATACCAGCAATGCCACGTTTAACCTTGAATCCATATTCCTCCAACGTGTCTGCTAGCAGCTTTGATGAATTATATTCTTCCAGTCCTAATTCTGCATACTCCCATATTTTGTCGCTTAAAAATATTATTTTGCCCTTATTCTCTTCTATCCATTCTAATGCTATATCCTTTGCATTCATGTATACACGTATTATATAATGTTTCTATAAAGCTTATGTTTCCGATTTTGAGGTTTAAAAAAATGGGTTTGTTTATTGGTTTATTTCTACTTTACTCCAGCTCTGAAGTATGCTCCGCAAGCTGGGCATTTGTATAGTCCCATTGTTACGGGTCTTCTCCCCTTTGGTGCTAGTACCCAAGTCTTTATTG
The DNA here is from genome assembly GCF_024707025.1 of Candidatus Culexarchaeum yellowstonense. Classification (NCBI taxonomy): domain Archaea; kingdom Thermoproteati; phylum Candidatus Culexarchaeota; class Candidatus Culexarchaeia; order Candidatus Culexarchaeles; family Candidatus Culexarchaeaceae; genus Candidatus Culexarchaeum; species Candidatus Culexarchaeum yellowstonense. Next base: position 2,488 of record NZ_JANGFQ010000184.1, on the reverse strand, counting down.
GTGTGCTAACTTCGGTTCCACATTTCTTACATTTAACCATGGATTTCACCTTCACTTTTTATGTTATCATTATTTATGATGTTGATGATGAATTTAAATTTTTCTATGTTTAATGTAATATTTTTTTAAAATATGGTTATGATATATTAAATAATGTTCATTGGATTTTTGCTTTTTCTATGAATTCTTTGAGTTCATGTATGTTTGGATGTTCAGGTCTCTCCTTTGATATGTATATTGCTGCCACTGCATTGGCTATTATTAGTCTCTCATAATCTTCCAATTCAGCCCCCCACCCCATTATGTTTCCAGCATTCCATGCATCTCCAGCTCCAGTGGTTCTTTTCACGTTTACTTTGAAGCATGGTGCAATTATGGTTTCCCCATTCTTTGATGTTGCTGAGTATTCTGGTGTGTGTACGTCTAATCTGAAGTTAACCTTCCTCGAAATCTCTGATATAAATTTCTCTGGGCTTTCATGATACTTTTCATCATTGAGAATTATCTTCCCTATGACGTTTAGTTCATTTTCGTTTAGGCTTATGGCATCTATTAAATCCCCCCTTATAATCCTCCCCATTAACTCCTTTAGATCTTCAATTCTATGTCTTGGGTCTCCCAAGTCTATGTACACTTTTCCCCTCCCATTCTCCTTTACTTTTCTTGCAACGCTCTCTATGAGTTCATTTCCATATCTGTTAACGTTCCATGTGAACATGCATGTGAAATTGCTGTTGAGTATTGCTTCCCAATCCTTTTCATTGAGCATTTTGGGGTTGAATTTGGATAGTATGCCTGGATAGCTTATCATTATGTTTACTTGTCTCCCCATGTATTTGCTCTCTATTATTGCTGTTATTGCTTGATCTTCAACTATCTTTACGTGGCTTAAATCTACTCCCATTGCATCCCTTTTAAGTATCTCCAATCCAACGTTGTTTGCACATGTTATAAGCTTCACTTTCCCCCCTAGTTTAGCTATGGCTGCTGAGAAGTTTGCTGCGCATCCTCCCCTCATTATGCTCTGCACATTCTTGAATATGTTCCCTCCACCACGTGTAGCTGTTTCAACTATTTCCCCTATTAGATTGTTTATGTCTGTTTCCATGTATATGAAGTGGTCTATGAAGTAGTCGTGTAATGCTACCACATTGAATTTATCCCTCTTATCAATTATCTTATCTATTACCTTCCCGAATTCCATTACCTCTTCATCCACCTTACATATGCTGTTCCTATTCTGATGAGTGCATTTTTGAAGTCTTGTGATAGTGTGTATGTTCCATCTTCACGTCTATATGATATTAATCCCATGGGTATTAGGAATTCTGATAATACCCTATATGCCATGCTCTTCCTCCTAGATCCCAGCTTCTCATTTATAATCTTCGACATCTCCTCTGAATTTATAGTCATGGTCTTTCTATCCTCCTTTACTGCTATCTCCTTAATTCCCTCCAATATTTCTTTGGCTATCTTCCTGTATTCTTCACCTCTACTGAAAATTATTTCTAGGATTTCATCTAAACTCATGTTTGTTTTCACGTTTTCTACGTTGAAGTACATGTATCCAGTTTTCCTCTCCTTTTCACCAAGTCTTCTTGGCATTTCCCTCTAGATATAACTTTATATTCGAATACTATAAATAGTTACTTTGAGTTTAGGGGGATGTTTTTGTCTATTGGCGGATATTATAAGATGCTATTGGATAAAGTTCGTAGTTATATTAGGGGTGTTGGTGAGATTTCATTTGATGATTTGAGGGTTTGGGCTAAGGGTGAAGGTATAGGTTTAGCCACCTTAACTGCTATTCTAAATGATCTTTTGAAGAGTGGTGAGATTTCAGCTCCGGAGGGGTTTATGGAAGTTGAAGATGTACTCTGCAGTTTTCAAGTTCCAAGGATTATTTCATCTAAACCAAGCATGAGCGTTAGCTCTACAAAGGTTGAGGTTTCCGGGAAACCTGCTACCACGGAGGCTTCTGTGGAGAAACCTGTTGCGAGAATTGATTTGGATTGGATGAAGGATGCTGATTTGAAGAGGTCTGTGGAGTATTTGAATAAGTATCATAGTGTTGGTGTTATAAGGTTTCTTAGAGACTTATCTGAAATGGGGGTATCAAATCCTGAAGCTGTTTTAAAGAAGCTTATCTCCCTTGGATATGTTGATTATTCCCCATCAGGGGTTGTTAATGCTTCAAGTAAGCTCCCAAAAATTTCAGATAAACGTTTACTCTCCGAATTCATTTAAACGGAGAATTTACATGTAAAAATGGGTTTATTTGGTTTATATTTTGAACATTTTCCTAATCTCTTCACTTAATGGTCTTTTAGTTTTCAGTGGTGGTTTTATACCTTCTACGGACATCCCCCAAACCATTGCCGCTATTGTGTATCCTGAGAAGCTTTTATCCTCTATGGTTGTTGGTATTATCTCCTTTGCACTATACTTTGTTCTAAGGTAGGATAGTGCATCTTCCACCAATTCA
>NZ_JANGFQ010000266.1:0-3318 GCF_024707025.1 Candidatus Culexarchaeum yellowstonense | reverse complement strand
TTAACAATGACAAAACTTGATTGGAATACAACAGAAATCTCGGTAAGATCTCCAATAACATTAAAGTATTCAAACAAAGCTGCAAATATGTCACCCTACCTAAAGAAAGAAATAACAAAAGGCCCACTAGAATTTACAGAAATAAGATTCCTCATATAACCACTCCTAAACCTACCGCAATATTTCAAGCGCCTTTTAATCCAGACATAATATCTCGCAATTTCACATTAATATTTGAATCATATGCACTAAAGTTGACAAGCAGCGCGATACTATCAAAAACATCTTAGTTTTGAAACATGTTTTACTTGTTTTTCGCATTATCAATTTCACCCAGTAGCTCCTCTACAGCTTTTTTGATTATAGGGTGATCTGTAATTACGTATTTATCTTCCCTTTTTTGGATTACTGAAAGGTCTATTAACTTATATAAGCAATCACTTAACCTTGTGTCTCTTATTGTCTTGCCCTCAGCATCTTCAAGTATCTTCTTTATTTCACTAAAACTTCTTTCAGTTGTCAATATCTTTAAGAGAGTTCTGTAAATTTCACTTACATTTAAAAGATGTCTGATCTCTTGCTCAGTAGTTTCGACAGCGATTCTAACAGTTTCTTCTAACAGTTTCTCCGCATGCTCTTCACGGAGGCTTGGGTTCATATAACAGTTGTATCCAAATAGTGTAAGCCATCCTATAGTTCCTCCAAAAGCTCTGGCAGCGCTTTTAATGACATGACTAGGTATTGATACTCCTATTTCCCTAAACCCTCTTTCGAGGAAGTCTACAGACTCTTCAAAGCTCAGATTTCTTATGGATATGATATGTATGTACCTTCCGTTAAGGGGGGAATCTACGTTATTGAACTGCATTAGCTCCATAAATGAGAGAAGAGTGACCCCAGAACCTGTCAATACTATTCTGATATTCTCCAAGTTGTCATAGATGTAGGCAAGGAGCTGTAAAAAGTTTATACGCTTTATTTTCCTAAGTTCTTGCGCTTCATCGATAGCGACAATAACCTCCTTTCCAAACTCAGATGCAATTTTATTCAAAGCTGTAAATAGCTCTGCAAGATCCAACTTCTTCTCTCCTTTCAAATTTATATTCACAGAAATTGGCGATAGAGACACTGATAATCCTCTAACGCTTTGTAAAACCTTTGCAATTCTTTTACGCAAAGGAGCATACCGTTTTATGAAATCCTCCAAAGACCTTTTCATACCATCCATAAATGTTTCATATGAAAGAACAAACATACGAAGATCCAAGTAAATGTAAGGGTTGCCAAGTTCATTCAAAGCAACATTAAGGAGAGAAGTTCTTCCAGTTCTCCTTGTACCTACCAAAACAGTTATTGGATTCCTTTTAATACTCTCCTTAAGCTCCTCAAGTTCCTTATCAAAATCATACAGCTCCTCTCTTTTCTCCTTAGGCCTTACACTAAATAGCAAGGTTCACTTCACCCAACATTACTTCATACTTCAGTAAATTACGCTTTTACGTAGCCCTTTCCTTTTTGTAGTTTTAGTATGAAGCTAAGTTTACTACTCTTATCATAGTATTCACGATACTGCGTCCCACAATTACCACAAGTATTCAATACAATATTCTTGAATACTTAAACATAGTAAGGATTCAACTATTTCATTATTCGTTCGTAATGTTAACAATTATTGATTTATTATTACGAAATGCCAAGTTGAGCTTCGAGGTCTTTATATGCTTTCTTGCGTTTTAGGAGTTCATTGATTTCTTCAACCTTTATTATCCGTATTTTTCCTCTGATTTCATGGAATACTCCTGAGAGTATTTCATGGGCTTTTTCAATGTTTTCTCCCGTTGTTATGAGGAATATGTTGCTGTTCCATAGGTCATGGGCATGCTTAAGTTTGCTTACAGCATGATATACGTCTCCTCCAACATGTACTTCAAATGCATATGTTGGTACGCCTCTCTCAACCCGTCTCCAAACAACATCCAGCCTACCTACATCCATCGGATACTCACTTTCAGCTATAAAGCCTTGAAGCTTCCCCACTTCAAGGAGCATAGTCTTAACTTGATCATGAAGGGATAGTTGTTCAATTTGTTTAATCGTTATTCGCTCAGTTGGAACCAGTTCACTAATGATTTTCCGTGCCTCTTCCTCTTTAATCTGTTGAAATCCCCCTATTGCAGCATACGCAATATATTTTGATGTAACCTTACGTTTCTCCCACTCACTTTGTGGAAGACAATATTCGACATCAAATTCAAATCTATATGGCCATATAACCCTTCCCTCCTTAACTTCACGAGGCCAAAGCGGCTTATCTTGCCTAAACTTAGTTCTAACAACACCATAACCAATAACACCACTAACAGGTTTAGTCGCATAAAACAAGACGTAATCGCCACTGGACAACTTCCTCCACTGAGCATACTTCTTATCAATTACACCCCAAATCCTCCCCATTTCAAAAGCAACTTTCCAATACTCAGGAGGACCAGAAGCAACCCACCACTTCAGCATAACAATCTCTACAAATGAATATGTTAAACAGAAATTATATAAAACTTGACAAATTGAAAACCAACCTTTTTAAGTTTCATAATATTTAATAGTTTTAGCTATTAATAATATTATTTAGATAACATAACGCTAGGAGATGTTGAAATAGTGATGTTGATGGAGATTGGAAAAATAAAGCCTGGAAGTATCATAGAGGGTCCCTTTTGGCCTGAGCGTATTAAGGTTATTTCTTGCAGGGAAGTTGGTACTTCAATTGAAATATATGGGGTTGGCTTAGATACAGGGCATTTCTATCCCCGCATTCTTACAAGAGCTGATTTTAATAAGATAAAGATGGTTGAGTTGAAGGAGAGGGATTTTTCAGGGGATGCTGAATCCTTCTTTTTAGTTATTGAGGGGAGGAGGATTCGGTTAGCCCATCAATTTGACCCCCTCTACGCGGTTAATGTTTCTCAAATAGATCCATTACCGCATCAGATAGATGCCGTATACTTTCATATTTTAAAACACCCCAGAATTAGATTCCTCTTAGCCGATGATCCTGGCGCTGGTAAAACTATTATGGCTGGTCTTTTACTTAAAGAGTTAAAACAGAGAGGGCTCGTTAACAGAATTCTGATAGTTGTTCCAGGTCATTTAAAGGACCAATGGATTAGGGAGATGAAAGAAAAGTTTAATGAGACTTTCAAAGTTATAGATAGAGCTGTAATAGAAGCATCTTGGGGTAGAAATGTGTGGCTTGAGGAAAATCAAGCCATAACATCCATGGATTTTGCTAAACAAGATGATGTAATGTTAAGTTTGGCT
>NZ_JANGFQ010000125.1:0-3345 GCF_024707025.1 Candidatus Culexarchaeum yellowstonense | reverse complement strand
GGTTGGGTCAAGCTTCTCCATGAGCTTTTAGGCTCAGGATGTTGACCGACCTTGACCCCCACCAGGGCTAGGTAGTAGTACTACTACCTAGCCCTTAAATCTTATATAAGGCTTATGAAGGAATTAAAAAAGTGATTGGTAATAGTCCTTGGTATAAAGCATATGAAGGCGTCAATACAGCATTAAACCAAGTTTACTGGGTCGAGATAATTTCTGAGCTTCCAGGTGGTCTATTAATTACAAATCCGCCGTTATCTGGACAGAAGAAAACTGTGAAAATTGTGAAACAAGTTGTAGAAAAAGAACTGATCTATCCATTAGTAAAGGGAAGAGATGTTAAGAAGTGGTATATTGCTGGAGACTATGGATGGATAATTGTCCCGCACGATCCTAAAACTGGAAATCCTATTCAAGAGAATAAGATGAAAATCAATTTTCCTAAAACTTATAGCTATCTCAACAATTTTAGGAAAGAGCTAGAAAATAGATCTATTCACAAACTTTGGGGTAAAGGAAACCCATTCTATTCCGTCTATGATATTGGCAATTATACCTTCTATCCATACAAAGTTGTTTGGAAAAGAATTGCTGGAGCTATTACGGGTAAAGCTGTAAGCTTTGCCTCAGCCGTTTTAGAACCTGCTGAAACAGAATTTCTTGGAAGCAGGCCAGTAATTCTTAATGACTCTCTAATCCTTATTCCTTTTGAAAATGGTGAAGAAGCATATTATGCTACGGGAGTTTTAAACTCATCAATAGCTTTGTTAGCAATTGCATCCTACACTTATGAACTTAGGCAAGAAACACATATTACACAATATATTAGAATTCCAAAGTTCGACCCTAAAAATCCTCTTCATCAAAAACTTTCTCGGTTCTCACGCAAGGCTCATGAAATAGCGAAGAAGGTCTACGAAGAGGATAGAGAAGATTTGAAAGAAAATTTGAGTAAGACAGAGGAAGAAATTGATAAGATTGTTGCTCAACTTTATGGAATTACTGATGAGGAACTTGAGGAGATTAGAAAATGCTTAACAATATTAAAAGAAGGAGAGATCTCTGAAGAGGAAGAGAGTGAAGAAGAGATCACTTTACCTAGCGAAGAAGGTGTGAAGGTATCAGTTGAACCTTTACTAGTTAATGAGAATGAGTCGAAAGAGCTTAATATTAAAGTTTCTAATAATTTAAGCCTCCCCTTAGATGATGGAAGGATAAGAATAATATTAGGGGATAAAGTCTTAACTGATCAAAAAATTGGGAACATTGAGAAGAGTGAGGATAAAACATTAGGGTTTGTTTTACCAAAATTAAAAGCTGGTCAATATAACCTAGAAATCATCCTTACTTTTAAGGTAAATAAGGAGGAGAGAAGCATTAAAGAGGAGAGAACACTTTTTGTAAAATCGGTAAGTAAAAAGTCCGAAAAAGCAGGTATTAAAGGTCTAGATGAACTCTTAGGTGATTAATATGGTTAAGCAGGATGAGTTGAATGCAAAATTGAAGTATTACTTCCCTGATTTTGTTGTTAACAAGGGGCTCTCGAATAGAGAGGACATTAGAAGAGTCCCCAAATTTGTCTCAGAACATCTTCTCACTAGAATCTCGGAGGAAAGTGATCCAGTAGTTTTTGGTGAAAGATTGATGAAGGTGATTGAGCTCGTAAACACACTTTACCCAGAGCCGAAGGATAAGGATAGAATCTTAGATAGGATAATTATAAAGAAATTACCTTGCAAAATAATAGATGAAATTAAGGTAGAGGTTGATGAAAAGCATGAAATAAGAAAGGCTATAATCCCCACCTTAAACCTTACAAACGTTATGATCTCTGATAAGATTGTTGAAGAGAACGAGCAACTTCTTTCAACTGGAATATGGGGGTTAGCAAGCCTAAAATACTCTGATCCAATTATGGATGACGATGGAAATCCAATAACTCTTCCAGTATTTATTGAGGAATTTCAACCATTCCATATTACAAATATAGATTTAGAAGAATTCATTGAGAAGAGAGAACACTTTACGTTAGATGAGTGGATTGATGTTCTTATAAATACTATAGGCTTAAACCCAGAAGTTTATACTCACAGACAAAAGCTGATTCTAATAAGCAGGTTTATTCCTCTAGTTGAGAACAATATAAACTTAATGGAGTTTGGTCCTAGAGCAACAGGTAAGACGCACTTTTATCGGAACATTTCCTTTTATACTAGGATTATTTCTGGTGGGCATGTCACACCTGCACAACTATTCTATAATATTGCTAGACGAACTATAGGTGAGATAGGCATGAAAGACTGCATAGTTTTTGATGAAGTTAGCAAGGTAACTTTCCCACGCCCAGAGGAGATGATGGGTAAGTTAAAGGATTATATGGTTGATGGGCATTTTGAACGAGGACCAAAGAAAGCGACATCACTCTGCTCTTTAGTGTTTATGGGTAACATTGAAGTATCAGGTTATGTCCCCATTGAAGATGTGAACTACGTATTACCAGATTGTATGAGGAATGATACTGCATTCATTGATAGAATTCATGGAATAATTCCAGGATGGGAATTACCAAAAATAAAGAAAAGTGAAGTGCACCTCTCTAAGAACTATGGATTCTCAGTTGATTATTTTTCTGAGATCCTGCATGAATTAAGGAAGCTAGATTTTACACCACTTATCCGCTCCATGATAGAACTAGATAAAGTTACAATAAGGGATGAAATTGGAATTTATAGAATTGCATCAGGTCTAGCTAAAATTCTTTTCCCAAACAAGGAATTTAACAAAGAAGAATTAGCCCTTATAATGAATTTTGCGGTTGAGCTTAGACAAAAGGTGGCGGACCTACTATACAAGATGGCGCCTGGAGAATTCGAAAAGAAGAAAATAGCATGGAAATACCGCTAAATACTGATCATGCATAAAAGCTTTAAGCAATGTACCTGAATCATGATGTGGTAATTTAAAGTATGAGCATCAATTACTATACACTACTGTGATATAAAAATAAATATTAGAATTAATGAATTTAAAATATGTTAAGTGTAAGATTTCTTAAATTGGATGTGAAGTTTCCATATCCTGATGCACAAGGTTTAAGGTTAACCTTTGTTCTTGAGTTTATGAATCATTTCCCAAATGATATAAAAATATGGGATATGGAAGGGATTGTTTACGCTTCAAGCGCTTTATCCCCTAAGCGGTATTACTTGGGTCGTGCTAGGCCTGACCGTGATGCACTAAGCATACCTCCTAATGTACCTATTAGTGATTATATTTCATTAGATATCACGTATGATCAGCTTGAAATGCTTGAAAAAATTAGAGATGGGAGTAAATTGCGCTTTGAAC
>NZ_JANGFQ010000163.1:0-3358 GCF_024707025.1 Candidatus Culexarchaeum yellowstonense | reverse complement strand
AAAAACCCCTACCCTCACCATCCCTTAAATCCCAAAATAATGTTATGAATTCAAAAAATTTATTTCCTCCCACTTCTAGCTAGATGAAAATTTTGAGGAAAAGTTTAAGGAATATATGAAACAGTTGAAATCGGCTAAGAGTATTGAGGAGGTTATTAAGATTTTAAATGAGACAAAGGTTTATCTAATGGGTGCCATAGATATACAGACTAACTTCTTTTTGAAATTCGTAGGATACTATATTATTCATCAGTTGGAATTATTAGAAGCTCTCTTCACTTTTACAACGGACATCAATCAAAAACTGACTAATCTTGAAGAACGTAAACACGTATAGAGGATGAATTAGAGTTAAGAAGAAAATACAAGTAAATAAGAAGTGAATCGAATAAAACATAACGAATCAAAAATTCACTTTCCCTACTTCTGACTAGATGATGTCTCAACAATTCGATACAGTACTTCTCCCATCCTCTTTTTTGCTTCCTCAACTATCCCTGAACTTAATTTATTAAGAAAGTCTAAGAGAGCATTAACATTTCCAGCAATGACATCTATTTCCACCCCTTTATCGTAGAACCCTTCTTTAAGCTCTCTACTTACTTGTTCACGAGTCCTTTCAGGTAAATTAGCCACTATGTAAACCTGTTTAATTCCAGCTTCAATACATCCATTTGCTTCAAAACATTAATCGTAATTACCTTGGAAGTAATTAATGAATAGCTTGAAAAAACTTAAAAGTAAAAACAGCTGATATTACTGAATTGAGGGTAAAGTGACTTCAAAAATTGATTTGGAGTGAAAAATTAAATGAGTCAAAGGTATAAAAGTTTTGAAGTGTTTGGTTATATGAATAATGAGGTTATTCAATCAATTAGAAGTGAAGAGCTTAAGGAAAGGGTTCTATCAATTATAGATAAGATATTTCAAGGGAAGGAGGAGCTTTGGGGTTACATAAGGTATATTCATATGGTGGATCATGGGGAGAGGCATACCCGAAACGTTATGGATCTATTAACAAGATTCCTAGTTTACTCTCAACGTCAGCTTCTAAATGAGCTTACTGATATGGAGAAGTTTTGCTTAATATTTGCCGTATGGTTTCATGATGTGGGTGGGAGGGGTTTATCTGAACAAGATGAAAAATTCCTAAACTTCCTATACACCAGAGGAGAACATCCCTGGGTTGGAGAAAGAATTTTTATAAAAATGGCTACTCGATTCGGCTTTTCCGATGAAGAAAGACATATTATTGGGGAGATAATTCCCGCCCACTCCAGCAAGGAAAATATAGATAAGCTCCCTAAAGAAGCCATTGTAAATAACCAGCTGATAAGACCAAGACTTTTGGCAAGCATCTTAAGTTTTATTGATGCATGCGATACTCGAGAACAGAGAGTTGGAGGGGACGAAGGTGTAGAAGCTGCGCTCGAAGAAATTAAAGTTATGGAAAAAGATGTCAGGAAAAATCTGAAAGAAATGAAAGATGATCTGGAAGAAAAAAGGTATCTATATGAAATACTAAAGCTCCAGCATGAGAAAGATAAGCTTTCGAGGCTAAGAAAGAGAATGAGGAAGCTGGAAAGGAAAATAGAACTTTACGAGGCATACCTTAAATTTTATAGGGAAGCACCTGATCATTTTTATAAACATCTCTCCGTAAGAGAAGTATACTTTACTCCAGAAAGCGTCATACTAGAACCAAACTACCCTATAGGAAAAGTATACCCAAAGGGAAGGCCATTTATGGACTATTTCAACATGGCCTTAGAAGACATTAGAAAGGAATTTGAAAGAGTGAAAGGATATTTCAATGAATATGGAATAACAATTAAAGAAATTCGGGCTTATGATGAAAATAGGAATTATGTAGAAGAAGTAAAGAAACAACAGTCAGTCAAAATAGCCTTAGAAGACGCTAGAAAGGAATTCAAAAGGTTAGTCAAAAGAAGGAGAACATCTGAAATTATGTTAAATATCGGGTGGCCTTTTGAGATTTCTATACCTTTAGACTTGGCAATAGAAAGTATCTCTTCTTTTCTGAGAAGTTTGAGGAAGAAAGGGCTATAGAGCCTCCTCCGCATAGAATGTCTTTATATTCATTAAAAGAGATAGTTATAATGTCTAACATGAGTTCTGAAGAGCTGGTGATCAATGAACTATTACAAATGCTTTCTCAAGACTATGCTAATGGCAAATTTGTTCCCATATTGGAAGCTGACGTCGTTGGCTATCTCTATTATCTCTGGATCTCTAAATTCGGCGATGCAAGGAAGGTTCATTTGGATACACGCATATGTATAGCTCCCAACCAAAAATTCGATTTCGTAATTGGTGAAGTGGAATATGGTGCTGAGCGCCCTTGCATAAGAAAACCAGAAATCGTCATTGAAGTTAAATCATTCTCCTCAGGATTCACGAGTTCACAACGTAGAATTCGTTACTCTAAAGTGGAAGAACATGACATCCCAAAATTGGCAGAACTGAAGGAACCATTGGACAATCGCTACATATTGCTTTTCGATGAAGCTAACTATCTTAAAAAACTCGATACCAAAAGTAGAATGTCAAAACTAAATACGATTATTCAAGCTCGTAATGAGCGAGATCCAAAAATCAAAATAATTTATGTAGAAAGGGTAGACAAACATCTTCAATGGAAACTACTTTAGCTCACAAATAAATACATTACATGCAATATGAGCCAAATCTCAGCAGCTTCAAATGCCCATTCTCTACAGCCTGAAGAATTCAACTACTCAATAATTTGTTCACGGTAAATAAAAATACATTAAAATAAATTATTTTAGTAGTGCATTGAAGAGTTGGTTAGCCCACTCCTTATACTCCCTAATAATCCTTTCAGCTTCAGCATTTCCCTTCAACTCACTTAAAACCCGTTTAAGCGATATCAATCCATCCAGCTTCAATTCATCCTTTATCCTTTCAGTCTCAGATTCCTCAACATCCCACCAAACAAGAATCTTCCCATTAACACTTCTCCCCTCAAACCTATACTTACTAACGAAATCTTTGTTGAGAAAATGCGTCTTAAACTCCCTCTTAACTCTATCAATATTCTTTAAGGTTAGCTTCTTTAGTCGCCCCTCCAAATATGCTGGCCAACACTTAGCCTCAACAACATACAACCTTCCATCCTTCTCCAATATGAAATCCACAGCTGCAGGCTTCCCATCATACAATCCACTCCGCACATCCATATCAACAACCTTATACCCTCCAAACCTGATAAACCAAACACACAACAAATCCTCATACATCAAACCAAGAAGCTTAGCCCTAAAATTCCTAGCCCTAACTTCCTCATCAGATAAACCCTTCTCCCCAAGCTCAACAA
>NZ_JANGFQ010000264.1:0-3371 GCF_024707025.1 Candidatus Culexarchaeum yellowstonense | reverse complement strand
CATGCAATAACAATAGCACATCACTTAATGAACGCCATGCTAGACAATCACATATACAGGGGGAAGGAACCACAAATAGACATACACAACATATTCATAAAGAGAGTACAAGACATGGAAGATAGACCACTAAGAAACATAGTTATAGGATTAGGTGGAAAGGAGGGGGGAATACCAAGAGAAACAGGATTCGAAATAACAACAGCATGTGAAACTGCAGCCATACATGCACTGGCATGCAATTACAAGGATTTGAAGGAGAGACTTGGAAACATACTGGTGGCATTAAGTAAAGATGGAAAACTAGTTAAAGCAAGCGACATAAAATGTGCAGGATGCATGGCTGCAGTAATGAGGGATTCACTAAAACCAAATATAGTTCAAACCATGGAGGGAACCCCAGCCTTCGTACATGGAATACCATTTGCAAATGTGGCACATGGATCCCCAAGCTTAATATCCATAAAAATGGCATTAAAACTCGCAGATTACGTGATAGTGGAAGCTGGATTCGGCTCAGACTTAGGATTCGAAAAATTCTGCGACATACCATGCAGAATAGGAGGATTAAAACCAGATGTGGGAGTAGTAGTGGTTAGCATAAGAGCTCTAAGAGAGCATGGAGGAGCAAAAGATTATGAGAAACCAAATTTGGAAGCCGTAAAGAAGGGGATAGAAAATCTGGAAAAACACGTGGAGAATGTGAGGAAATTTGGAGTTCCAGCAGTCGTAGCTATAAACAAATTTGAGGGGGATGCCGCTGAGGAAATAGAGTACGTGATAGATTGGTGTAAATCAAGAGGGGTGCCGGTGGCAGTATCAGAGGTATATGCCAAGGGAGGGGAAGGTGGAATAGAACTTGCAAATACAATACTTGAAACCATCAACAAGGAGAAGTCAGAATTCAAACCACTCTACGACTTAAACCTACCAATAGAGGAGAAGATAAGGATAATAGCTAGAGAAATGTATGGAGCCGACGACGTAATATTCACAGACGATGCAAAAACAAGCATTAGGAGGATAAACAGGTGGGGGTACTCAAATCTCCCAGTAAATATGGCTAAAACACCACTCTCACTAACAGACAACCCAAAGATCCTTGGAAGACCAAGGGGGTTCAAGATAACAGTAACGGATGTAAAGGTATTTGCGGGGGCAGGATTCCTAGTAGCATACTGTGGAGAGATAAGCACACTACCAGCACTACCCAGTGAACCTGCAGCTGAAAATATAGATTTAGACCCAGAAACTGGAGAAATAATTGGGGTGAGGTAAAATTCCAACAATACTTGATGGAAACAAATTGTCAGAGAAGATATTTGAAGAATTGAGGGGGGAAGTGAAGAAGCTAGTGGATGCTGGAGTGAAACCAAAAATATCACTAATACTCGTTGGGAAGGATCCAGCATCAACATCATATGTAAACATGAAGGCTAGGAGAGCTAAAAGACTTGGAATGGAATCAGAAATACATAACCTACCGGAGGATATAAGTGAAGAGGAACTCATAAAAATCGTGGATAAACTCAATGAAGATAAAAATGTTCATGGCATAGTAATACAGCTACCACTACCAAAACACATAAATGAAAAGAGGATTTCAGCAAGGGTTAAACCTGAAAAGGATATCGATGGGCTACACCCAATAAACATTGGTAAATTATACTTAAAGGAGGAATCTCTAGTATCACCAGCAGCTGAGGGGATCATGGAGCTATTTAAAGAATATGGAGTTAAAGTGGAAGGGAAACATGCAGTAATAGTTGGAGCTACAGAATTAACTGGAAAACCACTTGCAGCACTACTACTAAATAGTGGTGCAGATGTAACCCTATGCGAATACACATCACCAAACCTCACAAAACACACAAGAAATGCAGACATACTCATAGTGGACATAGCAAAACCACAAGCAATAACTGGAGATATGATTAAAGATGGAGCAGTAGTCGTAGATTGCGGATTCAACTACATAGGAGATAAATTGGTTGGAGATGTAAATATGAGTGAAGTTTCAGCAAAGGCTTCAGCAATAACTCCAGTACCAGGTGGAGTTGGACCAATGATAATAGCAATACTAATGAGGAATCTAATAAAAGCTGCAAAAATGCAAGTCAAACTTAATTGAAGGGAAACAACTATTTACCCCAATTTTTATATTATGGATTGAAATGTACATAAAATTGAGGGATGCATTAAAAGACTTCCTAAAAGAGCACAACATAACAATAGACGACATACTTGAAGTAATGGATGAAGACCCGGAGGGGATTATAAAAGCATTACAGAAGAGAACTGGTATAAGTAGAAGCGAGCTAGAAGAACTCATATCCAGATATGGAGTTAAAAGGGTGAATGTGGCAATACTGGCACTACAAGTCTTCTACCTCAACAATCCAAGTGGAATGTATAAGGGGAAACTGATAACACCAGAAAGAGATGAAATAATTAGAGATGGAAAAGTAAGCGTAGATGAAATTAGAAGGATAATACTTGAATTGGAACCGAAGATAACCAGGAAATAAAACTATATTGTGTAAGTGAAAGGTTTCCAGAATATCATCATGAATGACTATGTAAGATAAAAGTTCTATATAAAAAATATTCACAAAAAAACATAGGCTAATGAAAGAATTTAACAGAAAGCGTTAAATGCAGAAAAATTATTAATTCTATGTGCATAGGGTAATGAATGAAGTAGAATATTTGAAGCCAATAATAATAGACTTAGATGGAAAACCGAGAGGGCTAATACTGAAAACCTCAATAAACAAGCAGAGCATAATATGCTTCGATGGATCATCAATTAAGGGACATGCACCAATAGAGGAAAGTGACCTACTGGCAAAGCCAGACTTGAAAACAATGAAAACCATAAAGATTGGCGCAAGGACTATGAGAATAGCCATATGTGATATTGAGAAAGCTTCAGGTGAACCATACACCAAGAACACGAGAATGCGCTTAAAGGAGTATGTTAAGGAGCTGGAGCTTAAAGGGTTAAAGTTTAAAGTGGGGGTAGAAATGGAGTACTTCATAGTTAAGAGGGTTAAGGGGGTGGAGCCAATAGATAAAGACCAGTATTTTGAAGTAGCACCATACGCTAAAGCTGAAAAATTACAATTGGAAATCATGGATAAATTGAATGGAATTGGAATTGAAGTTGAGAAAGCGCATCATGAAGTGGCTGAGGGGCAGTATGAGTATTCCATAAAAGCCTCAGACCCAATATCCACAGCAGATAATATAGTAATAGCGAAAATGGTTACAAAGGAGATTGCAAAAAGGTATGGCTTAGAAGTAACGTACATGCCAAAACCATTTAAGAATATGAATGGAAGTGGGATGCACATACACATAAGCCTACA
>NZ_JANGFQ010000218.1:0-3385 GCF_024707025.1 Candidatus Culexarchaeum yellowstonense | reverse complement strand
AGTTTGCTGAAATACTCAAACGTTTAGAAGTTCATGATGAAAAGTTCATTTAGATACTTAAAAGGCTTGATAGGCATGAAAATGAGATCGCTGAGCTTAGGAAGGATATGAATAGGGGTTTTGAGCTCATGTATAGGCATATATCTGCTCTTGAAGCTAGGTGGGGGATAATGGCGGAGGATGCTTTCAGAGAGGGGTTAAGGGGGCTCCTCGAGAAGGAATTTAGGCTTAAGGTTGAGAGGTGGAGGGGGTACGATGAAAATGGCCTTGTCTTCGGCTATCCAAGCAACGTTGAAGTTGACGTAGCAGTCAAGGATGAGAAGATTATACTAATCGAAGTTTCATCGCATATAAGAGCTTCAGACGTATTCCAGTTCAAGAGGAAGGCAGAGCTATATCAAAGGAAGACTGGAAGGAAGCCTGATAGACTCCTCATAGTAACACCTTACGCTGATGAAAAGGCATTGGAAGCATCAAAAATGCTTGAAATAGAAGTCTACACAAACATCTAACCTTTAAAGCAAATTGAGGCAGGGCACCATTCATAAGCTCTTTCCAGATGTGCACACCGAAAGTTATAAGGCATGTTACTTAATTTATCATGGTTCTAAATAAATATGGAAGTCTTCTTCCCATGAAAGAGTCCTCCATCTCACAGCATGGAAACTCGAATAGGTAATGAAATTCTTAAACATTAAGGGTTCCTTCATAAGGTTGATGAGGAATCCAGTGGTCGTCGATGTAGGAGAATGTATTATTCAAATGTTTATTTTAGAATGTTGAAGTTTAAAGCAGTAGGATTAAGTTGAAGATGATGATATCTGAAAGCCTTGAGAAATTATTTAGGTTTAATCGGTTAGTTCAGTATTTGATGAAAACATAACTCTAATTCTAGATGATACAATATGAATGATGACCTAAGTTTTAAAGGGGGTATTTAAGGAGACATGTAAGGCACGTTTACACATGCAAACCCCCAACGTGCCGCCTCCCACCGTTAACGGCGAAAGCCATCAATGAAGCTGAGACAAAATAACATAAATACCGAGCTATGACCAAAAATGGTAGGCTAAGATCACATATTCCACCTAAACTTAAACACTTTATGTAATTTAGCTTCAGCTATTCATAGTTAGATGCTCAGTCAAGAGCTATTAATTAAAAAGACTATTACTTTAATTTAATTTTTCAAATTAGAATATAGGAGGCTATAATGAATTCCTTCATCATCCTTACATATAATGGACGTGGATATTATTATGATGCATATTTTTGCAGAATCTTTATGATATCATTGAAGCTGATTATCTTACTCATCATCACATTGAAATCAGATCTACTCCCATACTTCAACTTCCACTCTTCTACAATTTTGTTATACCTATCTGGATCCGTTATAACTGTGTAGTCGAGTACATGCATAACTATGTATCTATTGACATCTGACGTTACTTCTTCGTCTTTGTCGGTTGTTATGAAGATCACCTCTATACCTTTCGGCTTGAGCTCTCTACTCCAGAAGGCTGCTTCAGTCATCCTCTCCCTCAAACTAGTTTTGCATGACAATACAGCCACAACTTTCTCATAGACCTTATTCACTATCACAAAATCCACATCTGGGAGGTTTCGCTCCAATTCCTTATAGTTAGCTGATTTCTCAGGGTGGAGTTTGATGTGAGTTTTGATCCATGTATTATGTCTATTTTCTGTGATAGGAGCGAGTTGCTTGAGAGGATTTCATCGAGAGCTCTACATACAGCGTATTCATATAGAGTTCCCTTACACGACCTCCACCTCTGATCAGCACCTCTACCAACACCAAATATACTTCTCACTCCCCCTTCTGCAATGGTTTCGAAATGCTCGATTGCTTGACGGAAACTTAATCCATGCATCCTCACGTAATCGTCATAGAATTGTATGGCTTTGTTTAGGATTTCACTTGGGCAGAAGCGCGGACGTTTAATAATGTCACATCTATGAGTCATGGTGCATCGCCCTTAAAGTAGCCTCTTCACGTTTACCATAGCCTCCTTTATCAGCCTCTCTCTGGCTATTTCACAATACTTCCTACTGATATCGATGCCTATTGCCTTCCTCCTCAATAGGTATGCGGCTACAAGTGTCGTTCCACTACCTACAAATGGGTCTAACACCACATCCCCAACATATGAGAAGAGCTTTATACACCTCTTTGGTAGTTCTAGGGGGAATGGGGCTGGATGCCCAACCCTCTTGGGATTCTCACCTTGAAATGTCCATAAACCCAAAGTCCATTCCTTAAATTCCTCAGGCGTTATATCTGAATCTCCCCCCTCAAACCTCTTCCAACTATGCTTATAGAGCAATACTATTACCTCTACTGGGGCTATAACATATGGTGCAGATGCAGATGCAAAGGAACCCCAAGCCGTCCTCCTAGATATATTACTTTCATTCCATATTATCGTGCTGAAATATTCGAAGCCAACCCTCTTAGCTATTGAAACCACATCAACATAGACACTCTGGAAACCTTCACCAGTCCTACCCCTACTCTTATCTAAAGGTATGTTTAAACATATCCTACCATCAGGCTTCAGAATTTCATAAACCCTCCTCAACCACTTCTCCGTAAACTCCAAATACTTCTCATAGGGTATATTATCCCTATAACCCTCATACTCGATATCCACATTATATGGTGGCGAAGTAACCACAAGATCTATGCTATTGGGTTTTATGTAATCAACCTTAAGGAAATCATCATTAATTACAATTACACTCCCATCAGGAGTCCTATAAAAAACCTTATCCTCAGGAACCCCAAGCTTCCTCTCAACAGATACACTCATAAATTCACACCCAAATCAATAAAACTTCAACCCACCCCACAAGCTACCATCAATATCAATGTTATCAACATGATATATGAATATTGCGTATCAACATCGAAATTGCTACATCATGTTCTTAAAATAATGGGTGAACATAAATTTCCACAATAATACAATTCTACAAGCCTACATGGATGTTTAAAATTGATGTTTTCCCATAAGAGTAACATGATAACAACAAAGTTAATACATTGGTTTTGACAAGAGTTACGAGGAATGGTGTTTTATATTTGACACAGGAGTATAAGTATCTTCTGGAGAGGTCTAGGAGGTTCCTTGAAACTGCTGAATTGCAATTGGATAAGGGGTTTTATGATTTAGCAGTTTTTAGTCTAGAGCAGGCTCTCCAACTTTATCTCAAAGCATATCTTTTAAAGCTTGGGTTAGAACTCCAGAAGAAATGGAGTATTAGAAGGCTTCTTGAACTCATATACAAAATTACGAATTCTGAGGAGGTTAGAGGTGCATTAGCGAATTATGCTGTTGAGCTGGGTTCAATTGAAGATGCA
>NZ_JANGFQ010000213.1:0-3418 GCF_024707025.1 Candidatus Culexarchaeum yellowstonense | reverse complement strand
AGAATTGGTTGAGGGTGTTAGGAATTTTGAGGATTCTTTTTGGTTTGTTGAGTATTTGTATTTTAAGGCTCTTGAGTTGTTGGGGGATGTTAGAGCTGATTTAGGTAGGTTGGAAACTGCGAGGCATGTTGAGGAGATAATTAAGATGTTTCTCATTCATTGGGGAGGTATGAGGAGGACTGTGGGTAGGGAGGGTTTGGATTGGGAGCAACTTACTAGACGGTTACGTGAAGCTAAAGATGCTTTCCAGAAATTGTATGGTAAGAGTTTGTTGGATATAGATTTCGATAATGTGGAGGTGAGGGATGCTATTATGAGAACTTATGAAGCGGTAAACATTAAATATATTGGAGCCACTGCAATTTCAAAGATTCTACATTTGCTCAATCCAGAAGTATATGTGATGTGGGATGAAAGGATTAGGAGGAAATATAGAGTTAGAGGGAATGCAAAAGGCTACATAGATTTCTTGAAGCAAATGAAGAAGGAGGTGGAGGAAGCATTGAAGGAAAGGGCTAGGGAGAAGGAGTGTAGCATAAAAGAGGTTGCAGAAGAAATTTGCAGAGAACTCCCAAGCAAGAAGCTTGGCAAAGAATATAGCAGAAAAACTTTAGCTAAACTTATCGATGAATATAATTGGTGGTTTGTTCGCTATGGACTTTGATAAACTCTCAGATTTAATATTCGCTAAGGTTGCATTAAAGTTGGAAACTAATATTTTCATACGAGTTTAAGAGGAGGGGGATATGCCTGTCTCATTAAACATCAAGATGTATGTTGATGTCAAGCCTAACGTAAAATATGATAATTTACTTGATTTGGCGATGAGAATTGAAAAGCTGTTAGGTCCGGCTATACCAGATGAATCAGCGTGGGGTTTAGATAGGCCGGGCTTGGTAGGACCGGAAGCTATAAATAGAGCACACAATATTTGGCGAATACATAACACTTATGTATCTGAGAAAATTCGTTTGATGGGTTCATGGATAGTCTTCGACTACCTATTCTCTAAGATAGCTAAAGCAAACCCGTTAATAACATGCTTAACATTACTTGGCTTAGCAAAATATGAGAAAAGAGTAATCTTGAAGAATACCTATCTCGTAACTGTTGGATTAAACCCGGAAAAGGGCATTATGATCTTTCTCTATAAAGGAGGTCCAAGTATCGAGAAGGATCTAGATAGCTTAGCCTACGTAATATCTCACATAATGAAATCCCACAGCATGAAGAAAGTTGTTATAGACTTAGAAACATTAACGAATGCAGCATATGAGCTTAACAACTCGACAATTTGGAAATGGACTGGGTGGATTACAAAAGAGGGTGAAACAATTCCAGGTGAAATCGTGAAGAGTAAATGGAAGGGGGATTATGAAGTAAAATTAAAGAAGGGGGAATGGAGGATGCTAGAATTTGAAGGGAGATTTGGAAGGATAAGGCTCTCATTAACGGAAAGAAGAAAGAGGGTAAATGTCATCTTAAGGAAGAATGTTTTCGAGTTAAAGCCTAAAAGAAATCTTAAACCCATCTTCGATGAACTTTCAAGGATATTAAAGCCTTATAAACTTACACACTTAACATATGATCAATCAGATGAAGCTGGGATACTAAGAGCATATACTGAAAGGAGGGGGATAGTGGCAACGGAGAATATCGTAAAAGAGGAGTATGGTGTTAATGCTCGCGATGTATCTTATGAGTTTAGGGGATACGATATAGAAGCTGGGGAGAAGAAGATTGAAGTGAAAGCCTTTAGAAATGGGGACAAAACCATAGAATTAACTGAGAATGAATATAAGAAAATGTATGAAGAAGGATACGAGATATTCATTGTTGAAAACGCTTGGAATGACAATCCAAAAGTAAACATAATAGAAAACCCAAAAAGATTAGAACCAAAGGGTAAGGAAAGGGGGAAGCCAAAATTGGCAATCGAAACCGAAACATATTATGAAGTTAAAGAAGACAAATGGAGAAAGGAGGTAAATAAGCAAAAACTTGGGAAAGTGTGAGCAAAATACAAGTTCCCATGTCGAAAGAGAGATTAAATTAATCATAGAGAATGCTACTCAAAGCTAAGAAGTCAATGAATCTGAGAGGAAGCTACTACAGCAAAACTTAAGTTTTATGGTTTTGTGAAGATGGCTTTGTTAACAATATAAATTAGTTTACATCATTATATTTTATTTTGGGGTAATGTTTGCTTGAGAAAGTTGCTTTAGAATATGTTGGTAAAGTTAAGGAATTTCTGGCTAGCAGAAGTTTAAGTTTTAAATATGTTCTTTCCATTGAAGTCCCAGATAAACCTGGAGTCTATGCTATTTTCGATGAACATGGCAGGATAATCTATGTCGGTAAAACTGAAAATCTTCAAAGGCGTTTGCTAAAAGATCATAGGAGAGGTGGTGTTGGAGGTAGCCAGTTTAGGAAAGCTTTAATGCAGAATTATGGTTTCACTACTAGAGAGCAAATTAACAGTTATGTTGATCAATGCACATTTAAATTTAAAGAGATAGAAGATCCTGAGGAAAGAGTTAGGCTGGAGCATTTCGCAATAGCCATACTAGCACCAACACTCAACATGAAAGTAAAACAATAAACATCCATACAGCATTAAGCTCTGATAATCCCATAGACTGTGAAATGTAAGCCGATACTAAACATTTCTCTTATTGAGATTCACGAAAAAAGCATGTTAATGCGTATGTTCATGCAACAGATAACCTTTCAATTCTCTTATTGAGATTCTTTATGCGGAAAAATTGTTGAAGAGGTTTAAAACCCTCTACACTTTCAATTCTCTTATTGAGATTCCACTAAACTGAGCTTACCACACTTTGGGCATAGGAAACTTTCAATTCTCTTATTGAGATTCGGTGGAAGATTAACTAGGGCTGATACAATTTCAAGAATGGTCTTTCAATTCTCTTATTGAGATTCTCAGCCCTATAGTCTTTCCCCTTCACCTGCCTCTTTATTATCTCTTTCAATTCTCTTATTGAGATTCTTATTGTTATCTGGGTCATTTTTATAATGTTTTGTTTTTTTCCTTTCAATTCTCTTATTGAGATTCATACGTTTCCATATGAAGCTATTGACTTATAACATGAAATATACTTTCAATTCTCTTATTGAGATTCTGATTACATACGTAAAGATGTTTCGAAGAGCATGATTGACGTCTTTCAATTCTCTTATTGAGATTCAAATCCTTCGATGAAAAGTGGAATGAAGTTGTATCTAAACTTACTTTCAATTCTCTTATTGAGATTCCCAGTTGAATTTAAGGGGATATGGATTAATGACGATTACTTTCAATTCTCTTATTGAGATTCTCCACTCTCAGCTTCAGTTTCAGCTTCACCTCCAACTCCATGCTTTCAATTCTCTTATTGAGATTCCTGCACCCACTTCC
>NZ_JANGFQ010000241.1:0-3427 GCF_024707025.1 Candidatus Culexarchaeum yellowstonense | reverse complement strand
ACACTTCCTAAAGGGGATGGTGTAAAGCCTTCTATTCATCACTTCCACCGTATTCATCTCCTCCCTTACGTCCTCCAATTTCTTTATTATAGGCTTAATCTTCTCTTCAGTCACTATTTCAGCTATAGTCCTAGAATCTTCTTAATTGGCATGGTAACGGTATTTTATATGGTCTTCGATAAAGTCTTCACCCATCGCATCATTAATTTAATGGCAAGCCTCTATTTAATAGTGCATTTAAGGCTTCTAAATAACTTATTTAATTGAGCATTTTGACTGACTTAACATTACGGGGGTAAAGCTTATTTTCAGCTAAGCTAGAGAGTTGTTGGTTGATGTGGGTATGGAGCTTGATGCTAAGCAGTACCTTGAATATGCTCTAAAATATTTGGTGGAGGGTAAATCTCTCACCGATAAAGATCCTGTTCAAGCCAGTGAGAAGCTGTATAAAGCTGCTGAGGAGGTTGTGAAAGCCTTCACAGTACACTTCAATTTAACTGACATGATTAGGAGGGTTGATGAGAGGGGTAGGTGGACGGCCACCGAACTTGAGAAGGCTGTTTTAAGGATATCTGGGAAATTGGGTGAATGGCTCTTCGATTCATGGGATAAAGCATGGACTTTACATGTTTGGGATTCCATGAAGCTAAATTCGACATTGAAGATGTTGAGAGGAGACTGCCAGCCATAGAGAATCTGGTTTTAGAAGCTCAGAAGATAATACGTGAACGGTAATAATTTAGAGCAATTTAAATCATAAACTCGGAAACAATTTGCATAATAACATTCCATGGAGCAATGTAGTCCAATACAACCTTCACCGAGACGCTGGCATCCATATTAGAATACTTTTCATCATTCTTGAGAATTGGAAATGCCATTCACTCGCCCCTCCCTCAATTCCCTCACCACTTTAGTTGCATCTAAACCTTTAGGCTTATTTCTCGTGATCTCAAGTTTTGTTGTAGGTTCAAGTTCTCCCAAACCCAGATCATCACAAAGATTTCGAGCCCACCTCTCAAACACTAAACTCTCAAAATATTCTTCAACAATCTCACTCAAACTAATCCCCTCAAGAGTGGAGAGCTTTTTAACTTCACTTAACAACTCTTCATCAATACTTAAAGTGAGCTTCCTCTTCACCATCTACATCTATACATCATTATTATGGTATCTAACGTATATAAAGTTGCTCTACAGCATACGCTAAACAGTTATCTGATAATTAACATTATTATGCTATCCGTTCTATTTTAGCTGTTAGGGCTCCTTCTATCCACTTTAACTTCATAAGCATCATGCCACTTAAGCTAACTATTCTATTTCGTAAATCTTTTTGAGGTCATGGACTTCAAGATGGAAAGTTTTTTTAAGTCTGAGATAACTAAAATGTGGTGGGCATCTCCCTCCCTCGGGAGGGAGGAATGCTCGGAAAGATTGCTTTGGCTGAGAATAGGGATAGGGTGAGGTTCTTCAAAACTAGGGAGATGCAAGCGATCGTTAGAGTTGAGGCAGCTGTTTTGAAGGGGTTGAGAAATTACTTTGAGGGGGAGGGTTTTGTAGAGATCGTTGTTCCACATATAACTAAGGCTACTGGGGCGTGTGAAAATATCTCCACATTGTTTGAGCTCAATTATTTTGGTAGGAGGGCATACCTTTCACAGACAGGTCAACTATTCCTCGAAGTAATGTCGCCGATATTTGGGAAGGTTTGGTGTACGATACATAGCTTTAGAGCTGAACCTGAAGTTGATAATAGGCATCTAACTGAATTCACATTGATGGAGATAGAGTTCCTAGGCAACTTAGACCAATTGATGAGGTATGAGGAGGAAGCAATATACTCCGCTGTAAAAGAGGTTTCAAAGCTCGATGAAGACCTCGAAGTCCTAGGAGTTGATGAGGGGCATTTGAAGATGTTTAGACCACCATATAAGAGGATTACATACTCTGAGGCTATAGAGACTTTGAAGGAATTCAACTTAAAGTTTGGAGATGATTTGAAGAGCATACATGAGAAGAGGCTTGCGGAAATCTATGGTCCAGTCTTCATAACACATTATCCGAAGGAGATAAAGTTCTTCAATATGAGGGAGAATGATGAAGATCCAAGGATAGTTAACAGCGTAGACTTAATCCTACCATTGGCTGGAGAAGCTGCTGGAGGGGCTGAGAGGGAATTTAGATATGAAAGGCTGATTAAGAGGTTGAGGGAATCGACAATGCTCAAAATGCTAATGGAGAGGGGAGGCTCTGAGGAGGATTTCGACTGGTACCTAGAATTCTGGAGGGAGCATGAAGGCACACTACACTCCGGCTGTGGAATAGGGGTTTCAAGGGTTGTGCAATCAATAATAGGGAGCAGTGATATAAGAGCTGCAACAGCATTTCCAATGAATAGGAACAATCTCTTCTAAAATTCCCTCATTTTTTCCTACATAGAATTTCACATCCCACAATATTCCCCCTAAATTAGCCTTCATCTAACACCACATTTCCCCAGCCTGCACTTATCAGACACTATTGGATGTACGTTGTAAATTGTCCTATCAGCTATTCCAGCTTCTATGAAAGCTCTATGCCTCTCCCTACATGAATCGCAGTTACCGCAATGAGCTTCGCCTGATAGGTAGCATGACCATGTTTCAAATATCAAGTCTCCTGCAATCTCATATCCACGTTTGAGGTTCTCAGACTTCGAAAGCCCCTCCCTAGCTGGACTCCAAATCTCAATCTTCCTCTCTCCCACAGGGAAGTGTGCTACCCTAACAACTTCCTCGAATGCCCTTGCTGTGTCGGGTGTATTGTCTGGGAAGCGTGGCTCCATGGCGTCGCCTCGTGGCGCTATATCATCTAACTGTGCACCATATATTACAATGCCAGCACCTATCGTCAAAGCATGTTTATTTCATACTGAGATTGTATGCATGCATAATTTTCTGATTCTTAGAGAATGAGATGGGCTGAGCGTAGACTTAGGACTGAAAATTCAATCTTCCTTATTAACGCTACAGAACATGGTAATTGGATAAACCCTTTTATCTTATAAGTGTGTATGTTAAATAGAGTTAGGGTGGCATCATGGCTGAACTAACTAAATATGATTTGGAGAGATATGATAGGCAGATCAGGATAAACGGTTTTGGGGAAAGTGGTCAGAGGAGGCTGAAGAGTGCAAGAGTCCTCATAGCTGGAGCTGGAGGACTTGGATTCCCAATATCAGTCTATCTCGTTGCAGCCGGCGTTGGAACTGTTAGGATTGTTGATTGTGAAAATGTGGAGCTGAGCAACTTAAACCGCCAACTCCTACATTGGGATAGGGATATTGGGAGGAGGAAGGTTGAATCTGCACGTGAAAAACTCCGAGAGATAAATCCAACTGTGAATGTTGAAGTATATGATGAGGTAATAACTGACGATAACGCTT
>NZ_JANGFQ010000260.1:0-3434 GCF_024707025.1 Candidatus Culexarchaeum yellowstonense | reverse complement strand
AACTAATACACGTATTGAACCACCATCTTTCGGTAGTGGGAGATTACCATAATTATGAATATTAACAATTAACTTTCCCACAGGCGGAAGTGTTACAGTAATTGTGCCTGAAATGTCTATACTCTTTGGCTCACCTTCTGTACAGGTAACTCTCACTGAATAGCTGAATGAGCCAGTTGTGCCTGCTGGAGGAGATGCAGTAACTGTAAACGTCTTAGAAGATCCTGCTGGAATATCACCTAGGTTTGTTGGGCTTACCGTAATCCAATCAGGCCCAGAAATCTTAGCAACAGTTACACCTTTAACAGTACCACCGCTAGCAGAAACCGTGAATATTTGAGTTTTCGAGCTTCCAGCTCCAATAGAATAACTCCAAGTTGTAGGTTGAACACTCATACTAGTTGTAGGCGTAGGGTGCTCAATGTTATAAAGCTCACGGTCTAATAGTATCTGATAAGGTCTATAGTAATCGAGTGATTGCCCTGTTGCTATACCTTTATTATAGAGATAGTCGTTAAGAATCTTTTGTGCTCGATTCAAGGCATCAACAAGATTTTGGTTTCTTAAGCCATAGATACTGGGTACAAAATCGCTTAGATGCGTGGCGATATGCGAAAGATAATTTCGGTCGCCCAAATTTTTCCCTAAGTAAATGTAAAGAGTATTTGGGCCTGTATTATAGTGAAGAACAGCCTGAGCGTAAGACCCATATGTATTGTAGAGCTCTAAAAGATAATCGCACCCGTCTTTTATTGCATGGTCATAACCATCTCGATCATGAGTGTATGGACCGCTCCTCTCATGGTAACCGCTAGCAACTGTTACTTGCATTATTCCATCACCATTGATGGGTTGTGCCCAAGATCCATCGCTTTCCTTGTAAAAGGGATTGTAATTCCAACCATTGATGTGGAAAGCACCTTCACCCCCTTCTTGACGGATGATAGCAAGAACAAGTTCTGGGGGTAGTGAACCTCTATGGCTGTTTACCATCTTTAGTATTTCTTGCTGCTTCTGTTGATCTGTAATTGAAGTTGAAAAGTTTTGTTTATAAATCACTGTAAATTGTTTTGATGCTGTTGCGCCTGTATTATCCTTTAATGTAACAGTCCATGTCCAGGTTTTTTGTTGGGTACTGCTTTCTTGGTATAGCACCCTTGGTCGTAGAGTCATGGAAGTATCTGAGTGAACTGTTACTTTTGTATTCCAGTTGTTATCGCCCTTATTCCAGGTGACACTGCCACTGTCTGGTCCGCTCCAACTAAACGTTATTTGGATGACATTATAGAAATTGGTACCAGTGGCTATGAGGTTTGCATCATAGGTCGACTCGTTGGTTTCTATTATTGAAGGCTCTAGGGAAGTGAAGGTGAGTGTTGGAGTTCTAGGTTGAATTACCAAAATGGCTTGTTGCTGTTTTGTTATTCCCCCGCCCGTTCCAGTTATCGTTAAGGTGTAGGTATTGGCTGGTGTTGAGCTTGTAGTTGATATTGTTAGAGTTGATGTGAAAGTTGGTGAACCAGAAGAAGGGTTAAAGTTGTAACTCATGGTGTTATGTTGACCTGAAAGGCTCAGCATTACCGTTTGAGTTGCTCCACTCAGTAGTGAAACTGTGATGGAGAATGTTGTTGATTCTCCAGCTTTAATTGTCCTTGTGGGAGGCGTGATGGAGATTTCAAAATTGAATTGCTCTACTTTTTCAAAGTTTGCAGTTATAGAGCCAGGGCCATTTATTTTGGCAGTAGTAGATGGGCTGTCTGGGTTTGTGATGGTAATGCTTCCTGATATGCTCCAATTTTTGAATTTATAGCCTGGAGATGGAGAGGCAGATATTGAAATTGTGCTTTCAGCATCATACCAGTTGCTTCCAGGGGGAACTGTTCCTGAACCTGAAGGATTAACACTTATCGTTATATAGTACTGTGTTTTGTAGTTGAAGGTATAAGATCCAGAGCCAGATACTGTTATTGAATTTGAACTACAAAGATACCTAATGTTGGTTCCATCATTGACTATTGAATCAACTGATATCGTATGAGTTCCAGTTAATCCTGAAAATTTGTAGGATTGGCCACTATAAAGGGTAGTTTTCTGAACCCCATCTAAATATACCTTTGTTGAATAGCCACTCCCCAATCCTGAAATTGAAATAGTGTAATCGTACGTAGTACTTGGTGCTCTAACTTCAACCTTATTTGGCGTTGAGCTACCTATGTTGTTATATTCATTTGATTCGTCAATCTGCTGAAATCCATCAACAAATACTGTAACGTAGTATGAACCAGCAGGAACGCTTGAAGGAATGGGGTTTGTTGTCTGAGAGATAGTTCTGGATTCTCCGGTTGAAAGAGAGCTTACTTGGAAGTTCCCTAAGCTGTAGTCTGTTCCATATTCTGTAGTGGCTAATGAAATTCTTACATAAAAGCTTCCAGATGATGAGCTTCCAGCATTCTTTACAGTGAATTGAACAGAAAGACTTTGGCCATGAAATACAGAAGAAGGTGTAAAGCTAACTTGTCCGATGACTGTTAGGTCAGGCTTTCCCCCTGAAGTCTGGAAATATAGTGTGTTAGAAACAGGACTCCAGCCACCACTGCTATGGGCTTGAAGGTTCCAGCGGTACTTCTTTCCAGGTTGAAGCACTCCTGCTGGTATGGTATGAGAAGTTCCGTATATTTGCTGGGAATTATAAATGATGTTGCTTGATCCATAGGGATACTCGCTTATCGCAAGGGCATAGTAATCTGCTCCAAATGAGGCTTGCCATTGAAGAGTTGGTGTAAACGTATCTATTATAGGTCCAGGTTCAGAGCTTGAGCCTGGTGATAATGCTGTAGGTGCTTCTGGAGGCACTTTTTTAATGTAGTATACCCCTCCTGGATAGCCTTCGGCAGACCAACCTTTTACTCCATCTTTCCACTCGATGTACCACCAAGTATATGTGACGCCTCCCAAGCTAGCGCTTCGAGGCCCATTACGAATTATCCCTCTGGAACCGTAAGGTTCTGTTGTAATAGGGTTGCCAGCTGGACTATCCCTGACTTTTAGACCTGCACTATCACAAACCTCCACAAGATCGCCTATAGCAAAGCTTGAAGCGGAAGCTGAAATTTCAAAAGTTGAATTAGCTATTAACAACACTATTAGGAAAATGTAAATTAAATATGAATTTTTAATCAATTTCTCTCATTTATTATTTAATTTTCATTTTATTTATTTTTTCCCCCTAGTTTAGCACTTTTAACGCTTACAGTTCTGTGTAGGGAGTTAGATAGCTAAAAGATTTTTATAGTTGCCTAATTCGGGAAATATTCATTCCCCTTCGATAGTATTTAAGGCTTCATCTTTAACTTCGTAAACAAATATTAGACACAGGTTTAAGTTGTAGGTTATGGTGAATGATTTATGAAGAAAACCAAACCAGTAATTATTAA
>NZ_JANGFQ010000249.1:0-3487 GCF_024707025.1 Candidatus Culexarchaeum yellowstonense | reverse complement strand
AAAGACGAAAATGGTAAGACTTGGGTTACAATAGCAATATATAATGGTGAAGGAGAACTCGTAAAAATAGTAAAATTTGATCCACCGGGCTGGGATCCAGGACTCCCATAGAGACTCTAAAGCGACCAGAGCTTACTAGAGCATGTAAGAGCTTACAGAGGCGACCGAAAATGCAAGAACTCGATGAAATAGATTACAAGATACTTACAGCCTTAGGGAAGAACCCTCTAGCAACAATAACGGAGCTAAGCAAGGAAACTGAAGTCAACGTGAAAACACTATCAAAAAGATTGCAACAATTAATACAGAGTAAAGTAATACGTAGCATTTCAGCACAAATATCCCCAGCTGCATTAGGACAAGAACCAGTAATACTATTCATAAACACAAAATGGAAAAATATATCGATAGTTGAGAAAGTTGGAGAACTACATCCATATACGAGATTTAGTGCGAGGTGTCTTGGAGCATTTAATGGTTTAATGAATATATTCATGATGCCAAGAAATAGCTTGGGATATTTGTTGGAACTTTTTGATAGGTTACGTGAATTGGGTTTAATTGACGATTATACTTATCTCACTTCGATAGCTAAATGGACTTGGAGGGAAGCTGATTTCACATATTATGATGTGAGGAAAGATGAATGGACATTCGATTGGGATGAATGGGGTAAATATGTGGAATCTTTGAAGGGACCAGCTGAATTAGAGGCATATCCACCATCAATACTACATAAATTGGATAAAACTGATATGGCTCTACTTAGAGAACTCAGTAAAAATGCTAGAGCAAAATTTAAGGATTTAAGCGAGAAGCTTAAGATTCCAGAGTATCAGATTAGTAGGAGAATAAAGCTATATCTTGACAATGGAGTCATTGAAGGCTTTAGAATATTAATATATTCAAAAGCTTCAAACTTATTCGATCAATTTATATTTAAGTGCAGATGCCCAGTTGCCACAACAGCTAAATTTGCAATGGCATTTAAAAAGTTGCCATTCCCATTGACATTTATGCCAACGCAGGAAGGATTCACACTGGTAACACTTTTACCACCATCGGGAGTCTCGTATCTTGGTGATATATTGCAGAGGAATGTGGATGATGTGAAGCTCATGTGGGCAGATTATAGGACGAGCAGGAGATATTGGTTCTATGGGGAAACATTCAAGGATGGTGTTTGGCAAGCTGATAGGAAGATGCTCGTAGACGACATACTAATGGAGTTAAAGGTGAAGTGAAAATAAAAAATTAAAAATATTTTTTATTTTTTTATTGCTAATGAGTTTTCGGGTCAAGTAATGACTTTAAATTATTATTCTAGCTGTGAAAGATGGTGATGGGTCCTTTCTCGATTGGTAATATTATGCCATGATGATTGAAGTGTATGAGTTTTGTAGGGTTATTGTTGCTTGTTTATGGGAAGTGTTTGGCAGTCTGGGCATGTTGGGTTTCTTCTCAATTCTATGGTTTGGAATTCCATTGATGATCCATCGTATATTAGAAGTTTATTCTTTAATAGTTTACCTATTCCAACTAGGTACTTGATGACTTCTGTTGCTTGAATTGTCCCTATTGTTCCAGCTACGGGTCCTAGGATGGGGAATACTTCTCTTTGTTGCGGTGCTGCTGGAATTATGCATCTTAGGCAGGCGGTTTCTCCAGGTATTATGGTTGTTGCTTGCCCCCATAGTCCATGGACTGCTCCATGGAAGAATGGGATCCTCTTCTCTATGCAAGCTTTGTTTAGTGCACTGTAGAGCAATCTTTATATACGTCTATACGAATATACGTATAGATGTAAATGGCGAAGAAGAAGCTCACTTTAAGTATTGATGAAGAATTGTTAAGTGAAGTTAAAAAGCTCTCCACTCTTGAAGGGAGTAGTTTGAGTGAGATTGTTGAAGAATATTTTGAGGGATTAGTATTTGATAGATGGGTTCGAGATCTTTGTGATGATCTGGGTTTGGGAGAACTTGAGCCTACAACAGAACTTGAGATCACGAAAAATAGACCCAAGGGTTTAGATGCAGCTAAAGTGGTGAGGGAATTAAGGGAGGGGCGAGTAGGAGGCATTTCCAATGTTCAAGAATAATGAAATATTCTACCTTGATACCAGCGCCTTAGTGAAGAGGTATGTTGAAGAACCTGGCAGTGAATTTGTTAGCGAGATATATGGGGATGCTTACAGGGGCATTAAAAAGCTAGCTTTTTCCTACTGGAATATCGCCGAAGCTGCAGTGGTGTTTGACAAATATGAGAGGATGATAGGTCTCAACGCAAAGGAAGTTACGAGAAATATGTTGAGGGAGATTGCAACACTCTCGAGATTATATAGGTTGCTCATCATCAATATAAGCCCCCATATCCTACGAGACTCCATAAAGCTTATATTAAAACACCATATCTACGTGGCTGATGCCCTCCAAATAGCCACAGCCAAAAGGATTAACAGTCCCGTAATCGTTACAGGCGACAAAAGATTGGCAAGTATAGCTCAAGCTGAAGGCTTGAAAACACTCTATATAAGCGAACACTAACTAAGTTTGCTCATAGGAGTGAATGTTATGCATTTAAGGTTAAGATGTCGAGAAGCTAATATGTTAGGAAACGTATGAGGCTAAGGATATTATGTAATTATTGGCAAAATATCTGACTCTGGTGAAGGGTTGTATTGGACTACATTGCTCATGGAATGTTATTGTGCAAATTGTTTTTGGGTTTAGAGTTTTTGAATCGCTCTAAATTATTGTTGCTCACGTATTATCTTCTGGGCTTCTGAAATCATTTTCTCTATTGCTGGTAGTCTCCTCTTAACATCTTCAGTGTCGAATTTAGCTTCATGGAACCCCCAAACATGTAAAGCCCATGCCTTATCCCATGAATCGAAGAACCATTCACCCAATTTCCCAGATATCCTTAAAACAGCCTTTTCAAGTTCGGTGGCCGTCCACCTACCCCTCTCATCAACCCTCTTAATTATGTCAGTTAAGTTGAAGTGTACTGTGAAGGCTTTCACAACCTCCCCAGCAACTTCATACAACTTCTCGCTCGCTTGAACAGGATCTTTATCGGTGAGAGATTTACCCTCCACCAAATATTTTAGAGCATATTCAAGGTGCTGCTTAGCATTAAGCTCCATACCCACATCAACCAACAACTCTACATGCTCAGCTGAAAATAAGCTTTACCCCCGTAATGTTAAGTCAGTCAAAATGCTCAATTAAATAAGTTATTGAGAAGCTTAAATGCACTATTAAATCGAGGCTTGCCATTAAATTAATGATGCGATGGGTGAAGACTTTATCGAGGACCATATAAATACCGTTACCATGCCAATTAAGAAGATTCTAGGATTATAGCTGAAATAGTGACTGAAGAGAAGATTAAGCCTATAATAAAGAAATTGGAGGACGTAAGGGAGGAGATGAATACGGTGGAAGTGATGAATAGAAGGCTTTACACCATCCCCTTTAGGAAGTGT
>NZ_JANGFQ010000168.1:0-3489 GCF_024707025.1 Candidatus Culexarchaeum yellowstonense | reverse complement strand
AACGCTTACATATTCAATTACAGAATCTTTTACAAAAATGAAACCGTCATATACATATACGCTTATGTTGACCCCCATTATAAGCGATTTCTACCAGACCTCTCAGAATTCCATCACTACATTTCCTACATGGAAGATAAATTTCCAAGCATACTATACTTAAATATCGATTACACCATCCATGCAATCATAAACCCATATGCCGAAATACAATACGATAAATACAATTACATAATCACTGGATTCCATATACAAGTATATAGTGGAAAAATAATAATCCCAATAACCATAACACCAGGATAACTAGTTTTACACTAGACCATTACCTGCCGTGAGTCTAATACTAATTTTTATGGGGAAAATTTATGTTTTGAAATTATATTCTTTATGGAATTGGGGTTGTTATTAAGCCTATGAAATCAGTTGCCCAGAAGTATTTTGGAGTCTTTAAGGTGGAGAAGTGGCCTGAAGATCTTGATGAATTTATTGTAAGAGTGATGAGGGATTGGTGGATTCGAAAAGGTATGTAATTGTATCCTCCTACTGGGTTGAAGTAACATTACATTTGGGAAACTGCCCATTAAATTTCACATGTTGCAATTATTTCCAATTTATTGCTCATGGATTTTGACATAATTTATTGCTGAACTTACCATTTGAATTGTTTCACTGAATATCATAATGGTTGGATTTGCAAGTATAATTGCAATCGTTGCTATCTCCATTCTTGTTTCTCCAAACTTTATGATTCCAGCATTTGATACATAATTATTGTTTATGATAAGTTGTTGTGCTATAATGTCTAGACTCCTCGTCAATCCAATTATCAATCCACACATGATCATTGAGGCTAAACTTAACCCGAACATCAATTTTATGATGGTTGAAGCTTCCCTCCCCCTATACAGCATCACAATCATAGTTAATGATGCCATCAATTCAAACATGTATAGTGTTATCGGTGGGATTGAGAGTGTTGCTATGGATTTTAATTGGTCTACCTCTATTGGAGATCCATAATACTCTAATCTATTGTATGCTATTGCTATGATTCCACTCAATGGTCCACTAAAAGTGTATTTTGGGATTAAAGTTAAAGTTAGCTTGTATATGGCATTCAATAGCATGATCACTAGAGATAATAGCGTAAGTTTGCTTAGTGTTTTATCCTGTGAATTTGATGTATTTCCTCTCAAACACCTCTCCCCCCAGAAACTCATATTTCAACTCCACATATGCGCCGATGGCTTCACCCTCCCTCCCAATCTTCAAAACTTGTTTTGATAATGCATTCACAGTTATCGGTTCCATGTAATCTGTTTTCATTATTCTCGTGAATCCAGCCTTATCCATCATCATATATATCACCTTTATCAAGCTTACATTCATACTCACATAATTTGGATTTTCAATTACAAGCTCTTCACCCTCAACGTATATGTTCAATTTCCTCCAGTTTATTTTATAGGTATAGTTCCCCTCCAAAACCCCCTTATCAAACCTCACCTTTAATTTGAAATTTATATCCTCAACCCTATTCCCATATGCCAATTGATAGATTTCCAATGGCGTTTCAACAATTACCGTGTGATCATCACTTATGTGCGCCTTTGAGTATATTGTTTTGTTCGCTATTTTGAATATGCATTCCTCAACATTTATTGGATACGTATACTGTACGCTATATCTAACCATAACTTCCGATACACTTAGAATTTTCACCTCCATCAAATTTACTGATGGTTTAGCTATTGCTGATTGTATTGGAGTGCTATTTATAGGCGTAAGCGATACTACTGCTATGCTAATCAATATTGACATCTCAAACACCATTACCTCAAAATCCTTACCTCCCCTCACATTTGCAATAACCCTCCTCCCCCTTAAAGCCATGTATACCATTGCAATAACCACGACCATTGGAAACCATAATTCCAACGGTATCACTGCTGTAACCACATATTTAATGTAATCCTTATCTATTGGTGGATCTAGCAGTTGCATGTTGTCACCCTTCATTATTACGGAGTCTCCCCTCAATTCCACAATTCTATGCGCAATATACTGCATGGGTTCAATTATGCATACCACTATATCCCCAACATCATATTTCAAATAATCCCTTGATACGCATACTATGAGGTCTCCACAATCTATTGTTGGCTTCATACTTGAACCAGTATACAACATTATTGTTGCTGGTAAAGTCAGCACTCTACCAATTAATGGTGTGAGCAGTAGAATTACGAGCAGTAGCTTTAATGCCATCCGCTTCATCCATAACCCGCCTCAACCCTCAATGGGTAACTTACCGTAATGTAATCTTCAACTTCATACTTGAATAGTATCTTCAACGTCACACTCCAATTGGCTGGATATGTAGCTGTAATATTCACGTACAGATTTAATATCGAGTTTTGCTGCAAGAGAATCTTTGATGTTTGATTTTCCACAATCAACCCATTAACCACCTTCGCTGACCTACTGTATTGACTATTCAAGTTTATCCATATGGATGCATTAAACCCTGATGGTATTACACCATTGATCGATTCAAACTCCAAACTCACATTGTAAACCCCATGATTATTTAATGCCAATAAGAATTTTTGTGGATACGTATAGTACGATATCCTTTTACCAGTATATCCTGTGGATTCACCTATTATGAATACGTCATCCACACCATCCTCAAAGTTTTCTGAAGCATTATACACCCCCTCAGCATGTACATCATCCAAATAGGCTTCAAACTTCAATTCTGGCTTATCTTGATTAAGCCATCCAAAGTATGATTCATATATGATTATTTGCGTTCCTTGCGTGATATTGTATTGGTAGCTGTAAATGTTTACTCCATCAACAAACCACTTTAAAGTCAATATGCATCCATCAATAGACCTCTCCACCCTAATTTTGAACTCATGCTTCTGATACGGGTTTATCGTGTACGGTGAGCTTTGCCCTTCGGAAGCTGGATCTGGTCCATACAATAATCCCAAAGCAGCTTTAACGTAGCTTCCATAGTACGTTATACTTGCCAAATAATAGTTATCCGTATATCCATTATAGAATCTTAAGTCAATTATTATTACGCCCTTACCCATAGGATCTTCAAAGCTTGCCATATGTACGCTCCATGAAACATTATAGTATCCTCCAGGGTCTAGGTTGATGTATGGTGCTGGCCCCTCAAGATATATAGTTCCATTCTCATCCTCATCATAAACGTTTAAAGCCAGATTCCTCGTTAAAGTTATGTTTGCCGACGTGTATGCTTCACCTAAATTTACAGTTGCATTTGGATTATTTGGATTTGAGAATATTATTGGCGGCTGAACAGGATTAAAATTTGAATTCAATGGATTGTAAACATATGTTGATGAAAACACCTTCAAATGCCAAATTGAAAGTATCAACAATATTATTGCAAATAATCCCCATTTCCTAGTATAACAACTCTTAAATGTCCTCATGGTGGATTCTCAA
>NZ_JANGFQ010000138.1:0-3498 GCF_024707025.1 Candidatus Culexarchaeum yellowstonense | reverse complement strand
TGTCAGCTAAATCCACTATCTTCGCTTCAACACTCCCCCCTTTAATGTACTCCTCATACAAATTTACCAGCTCTTCATCCTTTATTATGGCTTTAATGTATTCCATGCTTAACTCATCCAGCTTCCCCTTATCAACCCTCTCCTTCACTGGTTTCGGTATGTCTGAGATGAAGGCTTCCGCTAGGTCATGTATTAAAGCCATCTTAATGATCTTCTCCTCAGATCTCCTTAACCCCATTTCCCTACATATCTCCATGGCTGTGAAAACAGTTTTCATTGTGTGTTCAGCTATGCTTTCAGCCATGTCGTTTGGTATTTTAGCCATAATCCACCCAGTCCTCTTAATCCTCCCAATCCTCTCCAAAGCTTCATATATTCCAGTCAATTCCCTCAACCATCCCCCTCTTGACTCATTATCATAGTCATGTTTAGATAAGCTTTTAGTTATGGTAGTATTATCTTCCCAAGTATTGCTCTACCAGTGGCTCCAGTGGCTTTTGGAACGTTGCTTGGATTTCCACTTAAAGTTTCATTTGCCAGTATGGTCATTATTAGAGGCTCCTTTGCCTGTGCAGGTATGCCGTAATCTTCATGTAGGCTTACCTTTGCATCCGGATTCAACTCCCTAATCATCTCCACAAGCGTCTTATTTCTGCTCCCCCCTCCACCTAGAATTATCTCGTTGGGTTTTCTAGGTAGATACTTCCCATATGCTTCACTTATGGTTTTAGCAGTGTAATACGTTGCTGTGGCTATTATGTCCTCCCAACTTAAACCCATATTTAAAGCCTTCTTCAAAACCCTCCCAATAAACTTCCATCCGAAATCCTCCCTACCAGTGGTTTTAGGCGGTTTTAGGGATAGGTATGGGTGTTTCATCATGTAATTTAATAATTCCATGTTCACATTCCCCCTACTGGCAATCTCCCCATCCACATCCATCCTAACCCTCCCACCAGTCATCTCTTCAACCAATGCATCTATCACCATGTTTCCAGGTCCAGTGTCGAAGGCAATTACATCATCTAACCCTCCACCCCTCGGGATCCATGTAACATTGGCTATTCCACCAATATTCTGTATTGCCCTATCCAAATTCATGCTCCTGAATATTATGTAGTCTGCATATGCACTTATTGGTGCTCCATGTCCACCTGCAGCCACATCCCCCTGCCTAAAGTCAGCTATAGTTATTATTCCAGTTTCATGAGCTATTACTGCAGGCTCCCCAATCTGTAGTGTGGATCTAGACTTGTATCCAGCTATACAATCAATTTTTGGGTTATGATATATTGTTTGGCCGTGGCTTGCTATGAAATCTATCTCCCCCCTATCTAGGCCAGCTTCATCTATGGCCTTCAAAGCTTTCTCAGCGTAAACCCTACCGAGAACATGATTTAATTGACACACCCTCTTTACATTCCCAGTCTTCGGATTCACCACTCTAAATATCTCCTTTCTCAACTCTGGGCTATACTCATATGTTGCATGATATATTATTTTGAACTTCGTCTCCACCCAACTCCCCTTAAGTTTCACTATGGCTATGGACACCCCATCTAGGGATGTTCCAGACATGAGTCCCAAAGCCATCTTCTCATCTTTAAATCTCAATTGGCATAGTTTATCCATTACATTCAATTTAGACCGTAAGATTCATCTATCAAAACATGTTAATAACGGTTTAGACAATGATCATGCAATAAAATTTGGGGGATTAATTTACTCCACTTTAACCTCTCTTCCAGTCCTCTTCTTTGGCAGTTCTATTATGAGTAGACCTTCGAAGTATTTTGCCTTTACACCTTCAACTTCCACAGGGTCTTCCAGTTTTATCTTGTATTTGTATTCCCTTTCTCCTCCCGGTAGTTTTGTGGATGGCTTCGCAGTTGCCTCTATGGTCTTCTCGTTTACGTATAGTTTTATATCCTCCCTTCTCACTCCAGGCATCTCCAATGTGACTATGTATTTGTCCCCCTCATCCTTTATGTTGCATCTTTCAGCATCATACTTGTATGTCTTCATTTTTATTATTGGTATTCCTATTCCACCTATGAAAATCCCTACCCCCTTCTCTTTGTCTTCATAATTACACATTTGTACTCACAAGTCTATTTTTGTACTTTCATATATTTAAAGTTTGTTTTTGTACTTATTCCACCTCTACCCTTCTCCACCCCTTTAGCTTCTCTTCCACTTTTCTAAGCTCCTCTTCTAGGAATCTCTTATACTCTTCCAGTTCACTTACATCTTCAATTTCCTCTGCTATGCTTATGTACCTCTCCCCCTCCCTTGGCTTTGAGCTCTCCATTATGAATGATATGTATTTCATTATGGATTTAATTTTCGGCTCTATTAAGTTTGGTATTTTGCTTATGGCTTCAACCCCCTTCTCCGTTAATTTAACCCACCCTTCCTCATCCACCTCTATATATCCCCTCTCCTTCAATTCAGTTAGGGATGTGTAGAAGGAGCTTTTTGATTCAAATCCAAATCTATACATTTCCCTAAGTAGGTTTGATGCTTTCTCCCCTCCACTTCTAAGTTTTAGTAGTATTGCTATTTGATGTGGGTTTAACTTTTCCCCTCCAATTTTAACTTTAAACATAATTCTCCTTCACTCTACTGTGAAGTATGCTCTCCTTTTATCCTTACCCTTATTTTGCACCTTTATTAGCTTTATCTTCCCAACTTCTCCAGTGCTCCTTACATGTGGCCCCCCATCTGCTTGTATGTCAAGCCCCTCTATCTCCACTATCCTAAGCTCCTCCACTTGTGGTGGCATTTTCTCAGCCAATTTAACTATTCCAGGTATTTTGAGTGCTTCTTCCCTCCTTAGGAAATATATTTTTACTGGTAGGTTTCTTTCCACAGCTTCATTGGCTTTATTTATGGCATCTTCGAATATGCTTCTATTCATTGTTGGTATGTTGAAATCCATTTTGGCATCTTCCACATCCACTTGTCCCCCGGTTATTAGTGCATGGTAATCCCTATACATTATTGCTGCGAGCATGTGTGCTGCTGTATGTAGCCTCATGAGCCTATACCTTCTAGGCCAATCAATCTCCCCCTCCACTTCCCATCCCACTTCAGCTTTTGGCTGTTTTTCCAGTACATGTATTATGTCTCCTGTGGCATGATTCAGCTTTACATCTAAAACCTTGTATTCCAATCCCCCAATCTTTAGGGTTCCCGTGTCGTGGGCTACCCCTCCAGTTTCAGGGTGGAATATTGTTTGATCCAATACTATTTCAACGCCATTTATGGCTGTAATCTTAGCTTTGAATGTCTTCTGGTAGCTGTCGTATTGGTATAGGTGTTTTGTGGGCATACTTCATCATCAATCTACAATTCTATGACTCATAACTTTTTAAGTTTTCCCGTTATGAATTAGTTTTGGTGTATGAAATTTGGATTTGGACTTCTTGGCTGGACAGATGATTATGATGGGATTTAAGGGGTATGAATTGGATTCTGAGCTTATGGATGTTTTGA